>JABDKZ010000419.1 GCA_013001935.1 Maribacter sp. | reverse complement strand
TACTAATCCAAACAATCCTGATTCTGATGGCGATGGTATTAATGACGGGCAGGAGTTTATCGATAGTACAAATCCCTTGGATGATTGTGTTTCTTTTGGAGGGACTCCACTGGGAACGAGCGATTGTGATGATGACGGATTGACCAATGATGCGGAGGCTACTGCAGGCACTGACCCCAACTTGGCAGATACAGATGATGATGGTATAACTGATGGACAGGAAGTTATTGATAGTACGAATCCTATGGATCCATGTAGCTCAATAGGTGGAACACCAGCTGCCTCAGCCAATTGTGATATTGATATAGAAAACGATTTGGTAGACCCCAACATGAATGGAGGGGCCTTTATTATACGCAACATTGAATCCTTCCCTGAAAATTCGGTTGAAATCTATAACCGTTGGGGTGTCAAGGTTTTTGAAACACCGGGTTATGACAACCAAGGCAGTGTATTCCGAGGAATTTCGAACGGTAGGGCCACCATACAAGAAAATGAACAATTGCCAGTAGGCGTTTACTACTATGTGATCAAATACACCTTGAATGGTGAAGGTAAATCCAAAGCGGGTTATTTATACATCAATCGATAATAATAGTGCTTACATGAAACATATATATATAACATTGACTTTATTCTTGGTTGTCTGCTTTGGATTACAAGCGCAACAAGATGCCCAATATACGCAGTACATGTACAATACTTTGGCTGTAAACCCTGCATATGCTGGATCAAGGGGTGTGTTCAGTATCGCTGCCTTACATCGTTCACAATGGGTTGGCCTGGATGGTGCGCCTACTACACAAACATTAAATTTCAATACCCCAGTTTCGAAGCGTGTGGGTATTGGGCTATCGGTTGTAAATGATGAAATTGGCAATGGCACCAATCAAGATACGTATTTTGATGGGGTATTTTCATACACCGTACCAATTTCAGATGAGGGAAAACTTTCATTTGGATTAAAGGCTGGAGGGCACTTTTTAAATGTAGATTTTAATAAACTTAGAAATTATCAAAATCAAGGCACTCCATCGGCACCTCCAAATATTGATAAAAAGTTTTCTCCTAACTTTGGTGCAGGGGTCTATTACCATACTGACAAATTTTATGCAGGCCTATCCGTGCCCAACTTTTTAAAGACTGAACATTTTGATCTATCTGGTGAAGGGGGAGGAACATCCTTCTTGGCACAGGAACGTATGAACTGGTACCTAATATCAGGGTATGTATTTGATTTGAATTCGGATTTAAAATTTAAGCCTGCGGTTCTTTTTAAATTGGTGCAAGGTGCACCATTACAAGCTGATCTTTCAGCCAATTTTTTATTAATGGACAAATTTTCTTTTGGAGCAGCCTATCGATGGAGTGCGGCAATAAGTGCATTGGTAGGGATGCAGATAACTGATCAATTCATGCTAGGCTTGGCTTACGACCGTGAAACAACCGCTTTAGGTGGTACACAATTCAACGATGGTTCTTTCGAAGTCTTTTTACGTTACGAGTTTAAAACAAGATATAAAAGAGTGTTAACCCCAAGATTCTTCTGAAGCCATGAAAATCATTCTCAAAACAACAATAACAATAATTCTTTTTTCATCCCTAATAAATGCTCAAGAACAAAAAGCAAAACGGGCTGACAAAAATTTTGATGATTATGCCTTTGTAGATGCAATCGAGAACTATGAACAGTTAGTTAACGAAGGTTATTCCAAAGAAGACATTTTCAAAAGATTGGGTAATGCTAATTATTTGAATGCCAAATATGGTAAAGCTACTGAATGGTATGGAAAATTACTTAATCTTGAGGCCGTTGAAATTGAAGGTGAATATATGTATCGCTACGCGCAATGTCTAAAATCCATCGGAAATTATAAAGAAGCGGATTTTTGGATGACAAAATTTGAAAAGACCAAAATTAATGATAAAAGAGCCAACTTATTTTCTGAGAAGCCCAATTACTTGGAAGAAATTAAATTAAACTCCGGTAGGTATTATATTAGTAATCTTGATGTCAATTCTACCGTTTCTGATTTTTCTCCAGCGTATTACAAGGAGAAACTTGTTTTTTCCACGGCAAGGGACTCAGGTATTACCTCACGAAACATTCATCAATGGAACAAAGGTTCATTTTTAAATCTATATGAAGCCTCAATTACAGAGGACGGAAAGGTTTCTGAACCAAAAAGATTTTCTAAGAAAATAAACACAAAAACCCATGAGGCTTCCGCAGTTTTCACAAAAGATGGGAATACAGTTTATTTTACAAGAAATAATTCTCAGAATGGCAAATTTGAGCGAGACGATGAAGGCATAAGCAGATTGAAAATTTATAGGGCAATATTAGATGAAGGGGAATGGAGCAATATTCAAGAATTACCATTTAACTCAGACAGTTATTCCGTTGCCCATCCTGCTCTTAGTAATGATGAAAAGACCTTATATTTTTCTTCAGATATGCCCGGTAATTTCGGTGCTTCAGATATTTTTAAAGTTTCAATAGAAGATAATGGTTCTTTTGGTGTTCCAGAGAATTTAGGCCATGAAATTAATACGGAAAGCAGAGAAACTTTTCCTTTTGTTTCAAAAGATATTTTATATTTTGCCTCAGATGGACATCCAGGTTTAGGCGGACTAGATGTTTTTGCGGTCATGCTTAATGGCTCAAAGAAAGATGTAATTAATCTGGGAGAGCCAATAAATGGGAGAGAAGATGACTTTTCATATATCGTCGATGATAATGGTAAGGGCTACTTTGCTTCAAACCGTACAGAGGGTAAGGGGGATGATGATATTTATAGTTTTGTTGAAAACCAGCCCTTAAATTTCAGTTGCTTTTCTAATTTAGAAGGAATGGTTGTTTCACTTGAGACAAAAGAACCTATTGATGAAGCCAACATTTCTATTCTAGATGAATATGACAATATCGTTTATGATTTGGCGACAGCAAAAGATGGGGGTTTTGAAACAGAACTTGATTGTGGGAAGAAAAATTACAAGATTGTTATTAGCAAAGAAGGGTATCAATCCGCTAGTAAAAATGTAACCATTGAATTAGGCCAGACCGAGCAATTAAAAATTCAATTGTTACAAGCAACAATTGAAGAATCTATTAAAAGAGGCAGCGATTTGATTTCCTATTTGGAATTAGACCCAATTTTGTTTGATATAGATAAAGCCGAAATTCGTAGTGATGCTCAACTTATCTTGAAAGTGGCTGCCAATTATCTTCAGGAAAACTCAGATTTGAAAATCGAGATTCGCTCGCATACCGATGCAAAAGCATCAGATGAGTACAATCAGAAACTATCAAACCAAAGAGCGAAAGCGACCCGGGATTATCTTGTAAACTTGGGCATTTCTACGGCTAGGATAAGTTATGATGGATTTGGTGAAGGAAATTTACTAAATGACTGTAAACAGTGGAAAAATTGTAGTGCTCAGGAAAATTTGAAAAACAGAAGGTCAGAAATAATAATTGTAGACTAAAAAATAAATCTATCCTACTATTTGGTATTGTACCAAATAGTACTTTGTAGTCTTAATTAGTAATCAAAATTTACCTAGTAAAATCGAATTAGCAGTTTTGCAGTGAGGGTTTATAAGGATTATCCATATCTTGATATGGAAAGCGAGACAAACATGGTTTTTAGAGCTGAAGTAGACAAAAAAGGGAAGACGGAAGCCTTTACTTTTCTATTTCCAGAAACGACCAAAAGAGTTTTTAGTAACTTCATCCCAATTTGGCGGGAGAATCTTTCGTCATAAATGTATTCTTCTATTGTCCCTTATTTTAAAAAAGGTCAATATTTAAGTCCTCTACTCAAAATCAATAGAACTCATTTCAGTAATGAGGTTATTCATCATTTTCATTCCTTTTACTAATTCGTCTTTGGCGATAAATTCATCGGCACGATGAGCTTGGGCAATGGAACCTGGGCCACAAATGGCAGACTGAAATCCTTCAGCAGCAAATTGCCCAGCTTCGGCAGCATAAGCAACTGTATTTAATTTAGAGTTTCCTGAGATACGCCTTACTAGACCTACAATAGCGTCAGTTTCTTTTGTATCGAGATGTACAACAGGTGGATGGTTTTCAATGGTTTTTATTTTAAAACCTGGAAATCTTTGTTGTAATTTTTGCTCACGTTCGCTGCAATATATTTTAAATTCATTAACAATTGTTTCTGTTTTATCCATTGGAATGGTTCGTAAATCCCAATAAAAATGGGCTTTATCTGCAATAACGTTAGGAGCAATACCTCCATTGACCAATCCAACATGAATAGAAGAGTGTGGCGGGTGAAAACGCTCATCCAATCGACCATCATCAATTAATTGGTCCATTCTTTTTTCTAGCCATAGAATGAGCCGCATCGCTTCATGTATGGCACTTACTTCTTGTTTGATCCTGCTACTATGTCCGGCTGAACCATTTACATATGTTTCAAGGATATAAATTCCTTTTTGACCAACAATCGGCTCCATAAGCGAAGGTTCTCCAATAATGGCGTATTTAGGTGTTTCTGTATAATGGGTTTTAATAGCACGTGCTAAATCGGGTCCAGCTAATCAACCAACTTCCTCATCATATGAAAATGCGAAATATATAGG
>JABDKZ010000473.1 GCA_013001935.1 Maribacter sp. | reverse complement strand
ATAAAAGATAAATTCAATTTCAAGGAAATCAAACCATACGAATCGGTTTGTGATTTTTATTTATTTGATACTAAAGGAAAATTACCTGGTGGAAATGGGTTTAAATTCGATTGGGAAGTATTAAAAGGGTATCCTTTTAAAAAACCATTTTTTCTTAGTGGGGGCATTGGCTTGGAAGATTTGGATGCCATTAAAGAATTTATAAAAAGACCCGAATCCAAATATTGCCATGCTATTGATGTGAACAGTAAATTTGAAATAGCGCCTGGATTGAAGGATATTGAAAAATTAAAAGACTTTATAAAAGATTTAAAATGAGTTATAACGCAGACAAGAAAGGTTATTATGGGGAGTTTGGTGGTGCATTTATACCAGAAATGCTATATCCGAATACAGAGGAGCTTCGTCAGAATTATCTGCGAATAATGGACGAACCATCGTTTAAGAAAGAATTCGACCAGTTATTGAAAGATTATGTCGGGCGGCCAACACCTTTGTATTTCGCAGAACGACTTTCGAAAAAATACAATACCAAGATATACCTCAAAAGGGAAGATTTATGCCATACAGGAGCCCATAAGGTGAACAATACGATAGGGCAAATTCTTATGGCAAAAAAGCTGGGTAAACACAGGATTATTGCCGAAACCGGGGCTGGACAGCACGGTGTAGCCACCGCAACAGTATGCGCACTCATGGGTATTGAATGTGTAGTTTACATGGGCGAAATTGATATTGCGCGCCAGGCACCTAATGTGGCTAGAATGAAAATGTTAGGGGCTGAAGTGAGACCCGCATTATCGGGCAGTAAAACCTTGAAGGATGCTACCAATGAAGCTATCAGAGACTGGATCAATAATCCGGTTGATACCCATTATATTATTGGCTCTGTAGTTGGTCCACATCCCTACCCCGATATGGTAGCTCGATTTCAGTCAGTGATTTCTGAAGAAATAAAATGGCAATTAAGAGAAAAAGAAGGTGTTGAAAATCCAGATTATGTCGTTGCCTGTGTCGGCGGTGGGAGCAATGCCGCTGGCGCCTACTATCATTACTTGGATGTTCCCGAAGTAAAGATCATTGCCGTCGAAGCTGCTGGAAAAGGAGTGCATTCCGGAGAAAGCGCGGCAACATCGGCCTTAGGACAAATGGGTATAATCCATGGAAGCAAAACCCTTTTAATGCAGACCCAAGATGGGCAAATAACCGAACCATATTCTATTTCTGCCGGTTTGGATTATCCTGGTGTCGGCCCTATGCATGCCCATCTTTTTACTTCGGGTAGAGCCGAATTTATTTCAATTACCGATGACGAGGCCATGAATGCAGGTTTAATGTTGACAAAGTTAGAAGGAATTATTCCCGCCATCGAAAGTTCGCATGCTTTTGCCATATTAGACCATAAAAAATTTGAACCAAATGATCTTATTGTTATTAACCTTTCGGGACGTGGGGATAAGGATTTAGATACCTATATAGATTATTTCAACTTATGAACAGAATAAAGAAAAAACTTAAGGGACCAGGGAAAATCCTTTCCATATATTTTACAGCCGGTTATCCTGCCTTAAATGATACCGTACGGATCATTGAGGAATTGGAAAAAAATGGGGTTGATTTAATTGAAATAGGACTGCCATTTTCAGATCCTTTGGCAGATGGCCCAACGATACAGGCATCTTCTACAGCTGCCCTCAAAAACGGCATGCATACCGAGCTATTGTTCGAGCAATTAAAGGACATTCGCAAAACGGTCTCGATTCCATTGATCATCATGGGTTATTTTAACCCTGTTTTTCAGTATGGGGTAGAAGCCTTCTGTAAACGTTGTCAAGATATTGGTATAGACGGACTTATACTCCCTGATTTGCCTTTGGATGTATATATGAAGGACTATGATACTATTTTTAAGAAATATGGTTTGGTTAATGTATTTCTTATTACGCCTCAAACCAGTGATGCACGCATCAAAGAAATAGACCAAGCTTCAGATGGGTTCATCTATATGGTAAGTTCTGCCAGTACCACGGGTGCTACTAGTGGTTTTGGAGCGAAACAGAAAAATTACTTTGATCGCATCTCAGCATTAAAATTAAACAATCCACAAATTGTAGGTTTTGGCATCACTAATTCAGAAACATTTCAGCAAGCAACCCAGTCTACGTCCGGGGCTATCATAGGCTCCGCTTTTATTAAGCATTTGACTAAAAACGGTCTGGATTCGATTTCTGACTTCATAAAAACTATTCGATAAATAAATGGAAATTATCAACAACTGGAAACTCGTTATTTTACTGTGTTTAACACTAGGATTGGCTCCGTTCTTTCCTGAACCCCATATTTGGGGTAAAATACGATGGATTATGGGTGGAGCAAATGGAATGGCATTTCAAGATTGGTTTGATGTCGTTTTTCATGGTTTTCCTTTTATCCTTTTAATTCGTCTGCTTATTTTTAAACTTCTTTACCTGTTCCAAAAATAGAATTGCTACATTTAAATCCCTATCAAAAACATACTACTACATGAGAAAATTGTTCGCGCTGTTATTTCTACTTATTTCTGGGAACCTTATCGCCCAGGAAGAGGCAGAATTAAAAACCCAAGTAAGTCATGCTATCAATGAAATCAAGGACTTTGTTGCCATTCCGAATGATGCGTTAGAACATGCCGATATTAATAGAAACCTTACATGGCTAACCAAAAAATTCAATGAGCGGGGATTTAATAGCTCCGTGCTGCCCACAGAAGGTGAGTCATTGTTTTTTGCAGCTTTACCCATGGAAGACAATAAGCCAACCATTCTTTTTTACATGCATTTGGATGGCCAATCTGTAGACCCTTCCAAATGGGACCAACCTAATCCGTATGACGTAGTATTAAAATCAAAAGAAGATGATAACTGGAAGACCCAAGCTTTCGATAGTTTAGCGAATAACCTCAATTATGATTGGCGCTTATTCGGTCGGTCAACATCCGATGATAAAGGTCCAATTATAATGCTATTGAATACTATTGACCTTTTGAAAAAAAACAAGGTTACCATCCCTTTTAACGTAAAGGTGATTTTGGATAGTGAGGAGGAAAAGAGTAGTAAGCCACTGCCAAAGGCTGTAAAAGAATATCGCGATTTATTGAAAGCTGATTTCTTGGTCATAAATGATGGTCCTGTGCATGTTTCTGGCCAACCAACTGTTGTCTATGGGTGTAGGGGCATAACAACGCTCACATTAACCACCTACGGCCCAATAAAGCCACAGCACAGTGGCCATTATGGCAATTATGCCCCAAACCCCGGTTTTCAATTAGCTCAAGTGCTGGCTAGTATGAAAAATTCAAATGGAAAAGTACTGATTGACGGTTATTATGATGGAATATCTTTTGACGAAGCCACCACGGAAATTCTAAAAAGCGTGCCTGATGATACTGAAACTATAAATACAAATTTGGCTATTAAAACACCGGAGACAGTAGGTAGTTTTTACCAGGAAGCGCTGCAATATCCATCACTGAATATTAGGGGTTTAGGTTCTGGTTGGATTGGTGAAAAAGCAAGAACTATTGTTCCTGAAAGTGCTACTGCTGAGATTGATATGCGATTGGTCCCTGAATCTGATGGAAATAGGCTGAAAGGCTTGGTGAAAAAACACATTCAGAAGCAAGGATTCTATGTTACGGATAAGAGGCCGACCAAAGCAGAACGCATGGCCAATGATAAAATTATTACTATTACCGAAGGTTCAGTCACCAATGCATTTAGGACCGACTTGGATAATGCCTACGGCGAGTTTTTGGTTAAGACCCTGAAGGACAAATTTGGTGAAGATGTAGTTCAAATTCGGATAATGGGGGGTACGGTTCCCATAGCCCCATTTATAAACGAATTAAAAATTCCGGCATTTATAGTTCCCATGGTAAATCCTGATAACAATCAACATAGCCCTAATGAAAATTTAAAAATTGGACAGATTGCCTATGGCATTCAAGCATTTTATGGGATTTTGAGTACAGGTATTGGTGAATAAAAGCATTCTTATTTGAATTCGATTCTTTAATCAATTCAATCCTGTTTTTGTACTTATTTTTATCATACCAATTGTCAATATAAGTTAAGAAATAAAGCATTTTTTATAATATGAAATCGATTATCAATCAAGGCCCGATCATAGCAGAAGCATACGATGCGAATACTGAAACTGCCCATATTTACTATAATACCGTGAAAACATGGGTTGGCAAACAAGCTGAAAGCATAAAAGAGCTTGATGAAAAAGCCCAAAGCTATGGCAATGAAGCCTTGGCATTTCGTACTATGTTGAAATTCTTGGAATCCGAGAAAGTTATATCAAGCCTTAATGAAGAGGTTACGTTAACACTTATTAATCCCGTTTACAAGGAAACGGGGCGTATGCAGCGGAGAGAAGAACATCCTCATGGTGAGAACGCTTTACGAACAAAAATTGACACCCTCCTATATTTCACAAGTATCAACCCTCTTTTCAAGGGTCGGGTTTTTGTTGTTGATGACGGATGCCCTGATGGATCGGGAAAAATGGCCGAAAATATTATGTCTGAATATCCAGGAACACCCCATAAGGTCTTTTTTCTTGCCAATGCCATCGATGAAAATGATGCGGACCTTCCCATAGGCATCACTCATAAATCTGGCAGCAATCGAAGCGTAAAAGGTGGTGCAGCTTTATTTGGAATGCGTAAGGCCTTACAAACCCCTACCAACGGAATGCATATAATCGTTGACAATGATGCGGACCTGTCAATACATCCAATGCAATTGGGATTATTGGTAGAAGATATCGTAAATGGTAAAACCAAGGCTGTAGCTGGATCGAGAAGAGAAAATGATTCTGTTTCACTTATTGGTGGAAGTCGCGACCTTCGCGGCAATCTCTTCATTCGAATTTGGCAACATTTTCTACCTCAACTTGCAGAGAATATCACCGACACGAATAGAGCTTTCAAGGCCTTTGAAAGTACTGCACTAGAAACAATTTTACCAGCTATAAAGATCTATACCTTTCCGTATCAGATTGAGCTACTTCAAGCATGCATATCAATGAATATCCCTTTAATAAAAAAAGGTATTGCCTATTTAGATTCAGAGGCCGCCTCAACCCAGAGCGGTGACAACATCACTGAAACTTATTTAAATCAAATCAACCAAATCATTGATATCGCAAAGAGATATAATACAATCCCTGTAACGGATCCCCTTATGAAATATCTCTCATCCATTTCTGAGGAAGAATGGCGTTCAATAGAGACTAACCCACCAAAAAACATTCTGGATTTGCTTTAGGTTACGTTATATTAATTAAATGATACCTTTGAAAAGTACTTGAAATAGGCCACTTTACCTTGTTTAAGGGCTAAACTGTATAAAACCCTTCTTCTCTTAATAAAGAATCAACGTTGTACCAAAAGACCTTTTGCGTAAAATCAGGGTCAACTTTTGTGTCAGTAAGTTCCAGCAGTGTTTTCTTAATTTCGTTTGCTTTATCACTTTGCATCTTTTCAGATGGTTTTAGATAGGCCATATCCCAAGTCTGAAAAATTCTTTCCTCTGCTTCCCCTGCGCTAAGAATATCAATATCCGTATGCCTTTTATCCCTTTCAATGTGATCCATTAGCTCCTTAATGGTATCCTTATTTCCTTCCAGCAATTGAATAAAATAACCTTTACTAAACACAAGGCATCCTGAAATATCATTTTTTGAATTAAAGTCTCTAGCGATCTTAAGAATCTCTTCGATTTGTTCAACGCTTATTTCAGGAATTGCAATTGAGCGATACGTAAGATGATAAAGCATATTATTCCTTTAGTTTGACTAAAATTAATGAAATAAGTAGTTTAAGAAATAACTGATATACAAAAGAAGATTTATCTTACTATCTGCCAATTAATTTTATACCAAATAAACAGCCCAGGATATGAAATTTTTGGTTTTTAAGCCGAATTCCTACTGGCATTGATATTACCGTATAAGGATCGGGTTACTATTTTCTCATAAAGTTCTTTATAATCTGTCTCCTGCCCTATTCTTTGAAGTGCATATTGTTGAATCACCAACAATGGCAGCACTATGTTTTCTCGAATTTCTATAGATTCCCTTGATATAGCTTCATTTTCCATGAGGATGTTAGAGCCGGAAACTAGTAATAGCATTTCTTTGGAAAGCTGATACTCTTCATGCAATAAATTCCAAAAGTCCCCATATTTTGGGTCTTCTTTCATATAGCTTGTTAATTCAAAATAACATTTAGTAAGCGACATCATGCTATTGCGCATCAAAGCCTCGAAAAATGGTACTTCTTTGTAAACTTTCTTTAACTCCCGAAGTCGGCCTGATTCCTTTATGGTCTTAATGGCAGTACCAAGCCCAAAATAGCCAGGTACATTTTGTTTTAATTGACTCCAAGAACCAACAAAGGAAATCGCCCTTAAATCAGTCAATTCGAGCTGTTTTTTATTTCCTCGTTTCCCTGGCCTACTTCCTATATTTGCCTTTTGGTAGTATTTTAATGTACTCCTATTTTCCAGGTATGGAATGAACATCTCATGATTCTTCAGGGCATCATATTTGGCAAAACTCAACTCTGACAATTCCTCTATCAACTTTCGATGCTCCTTAGAAATCACATTCTCTTTACCAAACAGATTATTCGATAGGCCTGCAGTTAACAATTGCTCACTATTATGCATAAATTGCTCTTTGGTACCGTAGGTACTTGTAATGGTCTGTCCTTGAATCGTAAGCTGAATTTCGTTATTGGCAATATCTTTGGTTTGGGCGGCATAAAAACGGTGGGTTTTACCCCCGCCGCGTGCTGGAGGACCACCTCTACCATCAAAAAACATGGCTTTGATATGATTCTTTTTACAAATCTTGGATAATTGTTCCTTGGTTTTCAATATTGACCAATTTGCCTTTAAATACCCCCCATCTTTTGTGCCATCAGAAAAACCAAGCATCATCGTTTGTCGGTCTTTTCTTAGTTCTAAATGTTTTCGATATGCTGGCAAATCGAATAAATATTGCATAATGGTCTCGGCATTATCCATGCCTTTCATCGTCTCAAAAAGTGGAATTATGTCGAATGTTATTTCGTGGTCTTCCCAACCACACCACCTAAACAATCCATAAACAAATAGCACGGAAAAAATGTCTTCAGAATTACTGATAATATATCTATTACAACCCTCCTCACCATTCTTTGCCTGGATTTCCTTTAATTGCGTAATGTTTAGAATCGTATCCCTTACGATATCATCATAATCATCAGCCTCTATTTTTAGCTTTTTTTGAATCAATAATTTTACCAATTGCGATTCGCTTAATTCTGATAGGCTATCTTTAATAAGATTGTTTTTCTTGAGTATGGTTTCAATTATAAAAACATGCTTGCTATGATCTTGCCGAATATCGAGCGTTGCAAAGTGCGTTTTAAATATTTTTACCTTATCTATAAAATGATCTAATTCATGCAGATATAGACCGTGATAATCGTCGATCAATATATTACGTATGTCCAATAGCGGGTTAAGAATATCTTGGTAGCTTATACTTTTATCCGGATTGAACATCACAGCATAAAGATCGTTCCTTAATGTTTTTATCTGAATCTCTAGTTTCTTGAAAGTAAGTTTTTGCTGCAGAAATTTAAGATCGTTATAATAGCATTTCATTAAATTGACTCGCAGTTCATCTGCGACATTTTTAGTAATTGCCGCCGTAACAAATGGGTTTCCATCCCTATCGCCACCTGGCCAAAAGCCAAGTTTCATAATGTTATGGTTTTCAAAATCCTCATCGTCAATATTCTCTTTTACATACGCATATAAATCCCCCATAGCATCATAATAGACATGCCGAAGTATATAAATAATATTCTTGGCCTCATCCAAGGGGGTGGGCTTTTGACTATTTATTAGTGAAGTAAGTCCTAGTTGTTGCAGTGTAATATCTATATCATCTATTTTATTGTCAACAATGAGCGATCTTAAATCATTCATGATCTCTAAAACAGCTGGTGTATAGAATTGGGTAGGATGCGCCGTCAATACAATTCTAGCACTGAAAGATGATAATTTTTCGGCTACCTTGTCCCAACTTTTGGTCTTGTTGACCAATTGAAAATAATCCTTTACAGAAAGTGAATCGCTATGCTCTTGAAGTTTAGGAAATGCCGCATCTTCAACACTATCATATAAAACCACTTGTCTTTCTACATATTGAATAATGCGAAACATGAAATCTATCCTATCCTTTTCAGATTCTATGTTCAAATAATTCTGAAAGAAGGATTCTAAAATATCCTGCGGATTCAAGCCTGCTTTGAGACCTTTTGAAGATTGGTGTAACAATAGCGGGACAACCATCCCAACATTTTCAATATTCCTATAAGGTAAATTAAGAATTAGACTGTTATAAACGTTAAATTTGTTTTGAACCGATTTCTTAAATTCCTCTAATCTTTCTGTTTGATGCATAGACTTTGACAAATGTATTCCACTACAATGGTGAATACGGATTTACTTACCCAATTCAACTCGCAAATATCGACATATTCATCGAACCAATATTT
>JABDKZ010000391.1 GCA_013001935.1 Maribacter sp. | reverse complement strand
GATGGTTGGAACCACATCTATCTTTACAGCAAGGATGGGCCATTAATGAATCAGGTGACCAAGGGAACTTGGGAGGTAACCAATTATTACGGGTATGATTCAAAAAAAGACATGATTTATTATCAGTCCTCTGAAAATGGGTCTATTAACAGAGGCGTTTACAGTGTAAAGAGTAATGGAAAGCGAAAAAAAGCGCTTACAATCCAAATGGGGACGAATTCCGCAGCTTTTAGCGCAGATTTCACGTATTTTATAAATACCTATTCCAGTGCAACTACACCCTACAACTACACGCTACATAAGGCACTTACAGGGAAGAAATTAAAGGATATTAAGGACAATCAGGTGCTTGTCGACAAATTAAAAGGATATAATACGGCACCAAAGGAGTTTTCCACATTGGCGATAAATGGCAATGAACTAAATATGTATATGATTAAACCCAGTGATTTTGATGTCTCTAAACAATACCCACTTTTATTGTTCCAATATAGTGGCCCCGGTTCGCAGTCTGTAGCCAATCGTTGGGGAGGCGCGAATGATTATTGGCACCAAATGTTGGCATCAGAAGGTTATATTATCGCTTGCGTAGATGGTAGGGGAACGGGTTTAAAAGGAAGGGATTTCAAAAAAGTAACCCAAAAGGAATTGGGAAAATATGAAGTAGAGGATCAAATTGCAGCGGCCAAAAAGTTGAGTGCACTATCCTATATCGATGAAAAGCGAACTGGTATTTGGGGATGGAGTTACGGAGGCTTCATGTCGACCAACTGTATCTTAAAGGGGAACGATGTTTTTGAAATGGCGATAGCTGTTGCTCCAGTCACCTCATGGCGTTTTTATGATACCATTTATACCGAACGATTTATGTTGACACCCGCTGAGAATCCCAGTGGTTATGATGATAATTCGCCATTTAATTATCCAGAACTCTTAAAAGGAAAGTACTTATTGGTGCACGGTTCTGGTGATGATAATGTTCATGTGCAGAATACCATGCGTATGGCAGAGGCTTTGATACAGGCGAATAAACCATTTGAATGGGCGATTTACCCAGACAAGAACCACGGTATTTATGGGGGCAATACACGTTTGCATTTGTTCAATAAAATGACCAATTTCATCAAAGAAAATCTATAACCAAACAATTTAACTTATGACAGCAATTACTAAACCAGCACATCAAAAAGAACTTTTTGGCCACCCAGTAGGTCTGTATATTCTGTTTTTCACTGAGATGTGGGAGCGGTTCTCATACTACGGTATGCGTGCCATTTTAGTACTTTATTTAGTGGCAAAAACCACAGAGGACAATCCAGGTTTGGGATGGACCAATGGTGAAGCCCTGGCCTTATATGGCTGGTATACCATGTTGGTCTATGTTGCTTCAATACCAGGGGGTTGGATAGCCGATAAATTTCTTGGTCAAAAGAAATCTGTTTTGGTTGGTGGAATTTTATTGGTAATTGGCCACAGTGTCCTAGCTATAGAAGAAATGTGGGCGTTTTACTCGGGTCTTGGATTTATTATCGCCGGTGTTGGAATGTTAAAACCCAATATTTCGACAATGGTCGGTGGGTTATACAAGCAAGGGGATATTAGACGGGATAAAGGATTTACCATTTTCTATATTGGTATAAATGTCGGAGCATTTTTATCCAGTTTAATTGTAGGAACTGTTGGGGAGGTCTATGGATGGCATTATGGTTTTGGGTTAGCGGGTATTGGTATGGCCTTAGGATTGGCCCAATATCTTGTGGGTCAAAAATACTTAAAGCGTGTTGGTAATTTTTTAGGGTCTTCGGAGGTAGCATCTGAAAAGGAAGCCTTGAACAAGCCGTTGACCAAGATCGAAAAGGACAGAATAGTGGTATTGTTCATTTCATTTATATTGGTAATCGTTTTTTGGGGTGCATTTGAACAGGCCGGTGGCTTAATGAATATTTATGCATCGGAAAAAACGAATAGAATACTATCTTTTTCATTACCCTTTATCGGCAATGAAATTCCGGCATCATGGTTTCAATCATTGAATGCCATGTTCATAATATTCCTTGGCACTTCGGTTGCCGGATATTGGGCCACACGTAAATTAAAGGGAAAATTATCAACGGGTTTGTTTAAGATGATTTTAGGTCTCATAATTATGGGAACTGGTTTCTTCTTTATGTCAGCAGCGGCGGGAGAATACAATAGCGATGGCTCTTCTGCTATGTACTGGTTGGTATTGGCCTATTTATTCCATACCGTAGGTGAATTATGTATTTCACCAGTGGCCTTATCCTACATTACAAAACTTGCGCCATTAAAGTATGGTTCTTTCATGATGGGTATCTATTTTGCGATGACAGGTTTTGGAAATAAAGTGGCAGGATGGTTAGGTGAATCGGCTTCTGAATTTGGGGAATTTGCCGTATTTACGGGCATTGCAGTTTTCTGTATAGCTTTTGGGGCTTTGGTGATGTTGTTCAGGAAAAAACTGGAAGCCTTAACCCATGGTGCTGAAGACGACGAACATGAAATGACCGCAGAAGAAACGGCTTAACCATACGTTTCTATTTAATCAAATTTGAAAATATATGCTCCCTTTTCACCAGTATAGTGAAAAGGGAGTTCTTTTTTAATGCAGGTCTGCTCCCAGCGGCTAATATAACTGTGATAATTGCTGCCATCAGCAATCAAGACCTTGGGACGTATTGAGTCTATGAGTCGGTCAAGGTTTATTTTAGGGGATTGTGTTAAAATAAGGTAATCAATAGCATCAGTACCATCCGAATACATCCCTAGGCTGTCAAGTACCCTAATGTTATTCTCCTTGAATCTATAGGCATTGGTAATTGAGTGATACTTTATTTTTTCTATCCTTTCTGCTATTTGAAAAGTAGTTGTAAAGTATTTGGAAGAAACACTGTCCGTTGTAAAAATGTTTAGTTCATTTCCTTTTTGATGCGCCATAATAGAATGCTTGGTTTGGTGTGCTAATAACAATTGTTCTTTTTCATGAGTATGTTTTTGGTTATATAAAGACCACAGCTGCAAGCCTATAATACAAAGCAAAAAGGCGAGTGTATTTTTAAAGGATTTCTTGGTCACCATCCAAATCATTGCAATGAAAAGGCCATAGGTCAATACCAATTGAACCACATCAAAAGGGATACTACTAAAAATAAATGCCTCCTGTTGTGCTACCCATTTAATAACTGAATTCATTAAGCCGATGATAAGATTATAGAGTTCTATTAGAAAATTGGGTGCAATATTTAATAGGATTAATATGATTACGATAATACCCAAGCCCAATATCAACCCTAAAAAAGGAACAATAAGTAAATTGGAAATGAAGAAGAGTCCAGGAAATTGATGAAAATAGAACAAGCCTAATGGGAGTACCCCTAATTGTGCCGCAATGCTAACCGAGAGTAATTGCCAAACTTTTCGCGCTAACCAATTTTTAGGATACCAGAATTTTTGCAAAATAGGGTAGACCCAAACAATGGCAAAAACCGCTGCATAGCTCATTTGGAAGCCTACATTGAACACAAGCAAGGGGTCAAAGACCAAAAGAATGAAGAACATTGACAATGCCAATATGTTGAAAGTGTTACTGGGTCTATTTAAATACATGGCATATGCGACAAAAGAAAACATGGTCACAGCCCGCACAACGGAAGCAGATAATCCGGCCAAAAATGCAAACCCCCATAGTAATATAACTATTAAAACAAGTTTTATGTCTTTACCATTTCGAAATATTTCAATAGGACGTAAAAGAAATTCCAGAAATAATAATAGAATACCTATATGCAGGCCCGAAACCGCTAAAATATGCACTGCTCCTGCATTCTTATAGTCAGTATACGTTTCAGTGGAAATGGCATCGCGCTGCCCTAAAAACAGGGCCTGTATTATAGTGAATTGATCTTCGCCAAAATCAGCTTGCTTTAATTTTACGATGATGTTTTCACGCAATGCTGCGGCAAAACCTATAAAGGATCTGGAAGGATTTTCTAGAACAACAAAATTGCTTGTATTCAGCTTTAGTTGATCGTAAATCCCCTGTTTTTGTATGAAGTTCTTGTAATTAAATTGATAGGGATTCAAAGGGGGCTTTATCTTACCTTTAGTCGTACATACAACAATTTCATCATCTACCCGGATTCTTTGATTGGTTGTATCAATAGGCCTTTGAAGCAGTACTTTACCCGTTGCTTTGTATGTATTGTATATTAACACCTCGGCGATATATCGTTCAGAAAAAGAATTGGATTTTAATTCTTCAGTGACTTTTAATTTCCAAGTTTCTGGTTCGTTTGTTGGTAGATTTGAATAATGGTCATTGGCATTTTTTGGTTCTGAAAGGG
>JABDKZ010000390.1 GCA_013001935.1 Maribacter sp. | reverse complement strand
TCACTTTTGTGCTTCTTTGGCAACTTGACGAAAACAATTCTTCAGACTATAATTTTTGGTACTTCCTGATTATGTCCATGGTTTTTCTTATTGGAAATACCATGTTCGCAACACCATTGGTTGGTTTAGGTTATGAAATGACTTCGGATTATAATGAACGAACACGTTTAATGGCATTTTCACAAACGGTAGGTCTTTTGGCTTGGGTAATTGTCCCATGGTTTTGGGTAATCATTGCTGACCCCGATTTTTTTAGTAACCAAGCCGAAGGTGTGAGAACAATGGCAATGTATGTTGGAGTCGCTTGCTTGCTTCTAGGACTCTTGCCAGCTATATTTTGTAGAGGTATGGATGCTTCACATATGGGAAATAGGAAAAAATTAACTTTCACCTCAATATTTAGCAGCTTGAAGGATTTATTAGGCAGTATTAAAGAGGCTGTAAAGAATAAACCATTTATGAAGTTATGTGGCGCGACTTTCTTAGTATTTAATGGGTACCAAATCGTAGCTTCCTTTAGTTTTTTCATTTTCGTTTTTTATATTTTCAACGGAAGCTATGAAGCAACTTCAACATGGCCTGCTTGGTTTAGTTCTGTTGGTGCCTTGGTTTCAGCATTTTTAGTGATTCCTATTGTGTCAAAAATGGCTGAAAAATGGGGTAAAAAGAATGCTTTTCTTATTTCAACAGCCCTTTCAATCATTGGATATACTATGAAGTGGTGGGCTTTTACTCCCGACAATATTTGGCTTTCATTCATTCCAATACCTTTAATGTCATTTGGTTTAGGAAGTTTATTCACCTTGATGATGAGTATGACTGCCGATGTCTGTGATTTGGATGAACTTGTTAACGGCATGCCTAGGAAAGAAGGTACTTTCGGTGCATTATATTGGTGGGTTGTTAAACTTGGTCAAGGATTAGCCCTTGTTTTAGGAGGTTTAGTATTAAAGCTAATAGGTTTTGACGGGAACGCAGCCACACAGACGGTTGAAACTTTGACAAATTTAAGAATCGCCGATATAATTATTCCAGTTGTAACAGCAGGTCTGGCTATTTGGATTATGTGGAAATACGACCTATCTGAAGAAAGAGCCAAGGATATTAAAGCTCAATTAGAAGAAAGAAGAGGAGTGCTATAATAATAGTAAAAAGATAAGAGATTATACAATTAAAAAAATAGCAATATGTCAACAAAATTAGTAATCATATCAATAGGAATTCTACTTACATTAATTGCAATACTTGGCAGTAAGCAAAGAAATTCTGGCAGAAGCTTCCTTAACACCAAAATTGGAATACCTATAGGAATAATTGGTGTTTTAATGATGATATATGGCAGTTATTCGTCTGGATTAGTCAATTATAATAGCCAAATAGAACAAGTTTCTATAGGGAAAAAGTTAAAGATTAGTGGACCTGTAAATTCCGTAAAAGTTGTTTCTCCAATAGATAAAGATTCCGTGGATTGCAGGATTTTAACGATGGGAGTTTACCCTAAATCGAATGAAAAAGATATTTGGGTAATGATTAGACCTACCGATGACAGATATTATCCGCAATCCGATCATACCAATACTTCTTACAAAAGAGATGGTGAATGGCAGGTTGTAACTCGTTTTGGAGGAGATTTAGGTGAAGTCTATGAATTAATTATTTATGAAGCGGATTCCATTGCTTCATCATTTTTTAGCTCTACCATAGAAAAATGGAAAGAAGCTGCCGACTACCCTGGATTAAAACTAGATGAAATACCAGCTGGAGCTAAAGAAGTAGAACGTCTTGAGGTTTATTCAAGGAAAAACTGTAGAGGAGTATTTTAATATTGAACCAAGTAAAGGATGAATCTAATTAGAAGTGAAATTAATGCTATAACTTATCATAATGCAAGCAGTACATAAAGAGAAAGTACCATTAGGTCAAAAAGTTGCTTTTGGCATTGGAATGTTGGCCAATCAAATGTTCCCGGCTATACTTACTATTTTTATGGTTGTATTAGTAGAAGATCTCGGTTTTCCAGGTTGGATGTGGGCACTTATCTATTTTTTTCCAAGAATATTCGACGCCGTCACTGACCCAATAATGGGTTATATCTCAGATAATACAAAATCAAAATGGGGACGAAGGAGACAATATGTCTTACTAGGTGGGATAGTAATGGGGATTGCCTACATTATTATGTGGCAACTTTTCAAGGAAAACACATTGCAATTCAATTTCTGGTATTTCTTTCTATGGTCTATTGTTTTCTATCTAGGCCTTACGCTTTTTAGTGTCCCATACGTAGCAATGGGTTATGAGATGAGCGATGATTTTCATGAACGCACCAGTATTATGGCTGTAGCGCAGTGGATTGGACAATGGGCATGGGTAATTGCGCCTTTATTTTGGATTATTATGTATGATCCAGATTGGTTTCCATCGGCGGAAGTAGCTGTTAGGCAATTAGCAGTCTGGGTAGCTATACCTTGTGCTATATGTGCGATGGTTCCGGCCATATTCATAAAAAGCAAATCCACGCTGAATGAAGACTATGAACCACTGAATTTATCAAGTGTTGCCCACAGCTTAAAAAATATATTTAACAGTTTTAAAGAAGCCTTTAAAATCAAGGAATTTAGAAAATTATGCGCTGCTACCTTCTTGATTTTTAATGCTTTCAATACTGTTGCTGCACTAACCTTTTTTGTCATTGTATACAAACTTTTTAACGGAGATGCTGAAGCTAGTGGCATCTGGGTTTCGTTATTTGGTTGTTTGGGTGCATTGGGTACCACGTTTATAGTTATACCTGCAGTAACCTGGATGTCTAAAGTTTTTGGAAAGAAAAAAGCCTTTATGTTGTGCCAAGGAATTTCGGTTTTAGGATACATTATGCTATGGTTTCTATTTATTCCAGGTAAACCCTGGATGTACATTATAGGTTTACCTTTCTTTTCATTTGGCATTGGGAGTTTATTTACCATAATGATGTCAATGACCGCTGATGTTATTGATATAGACGAATTAAACTCTGGTTTGCGAAGAGAAGGGATATTTGGAGCTATTTATTGGTGGATGGTAAAGGTTGGCTTTGCAATCGCTGGCGCATTAAGCGGAGTTATTATTGCCGTTGTTGGATTTAACCCAGACCTTGCTACTACAGATCAACAATCTGCTGTTGATGGGCTACATGCCTTCTTTTGTTTTTTCCCCATGGCAGGCACCTTGGTGGCTATGTTTGTAATGCGTAATTATGATGTTACAGAAGAGCGAGCGAACCAAATACGTGCAGCACTTGATAAACGTAAAAATAATCCCTTAGATTGAAAATAAAGAAAAACAGTATTGGTTAATTGAAAAGTAACCTAGTAAATAAAACAAAGAAATATATTTTAAATAAAAGATTATGTCATCCATAAGAAAAGAAAAAAAATTAGCATTGGCAGCCTTAGATTATGCCGATAAAACAACTGATGAACTAAAAAGCCTATGTAACCAAGTTTTAAAGAATGGAATGCACGGACTTTGTTTTAGTCCTTATGAGGAAGGACAAAAGCCCGGGGATCATATTTCGGAAGCCCAGATAAGAAGACGTATGGAAATTATTAAACCATACACAAAATGGATACGTTCTTTTTCCTGCACTGATGGAAATGAGGCTATACCTAGAATTGCGCATGAATATGGTATTAAAACACTAGTTGGTGCTTGGTTGGGTGACGATCCTAAAATAAATGAACAAGAAATTGCGAACCTTATTAAATTGGCCGACGAAGGATATGTTGATATTGCTGCCGTTGGCAATGAAGTCATGTACAGGGGTGATTTAACAGAAGAAGAACTTTTGGACTTTATATATCAGGTTAAAGAAGCATTGCCAGATGTACCGGTCGGTTATGTTGATGCTTATTACGAGTTTGCTGATCGCCCAGGTATTACCGAAGCATGTGATGTAATTTTAGCCAATTGTTACCCCTTTTGGGAAGGCTGTGACTTGGATTACTCTTTGTTGTATATGAAAGATATGTATAATAGGGCATTAAGGGCAGGTAATGGCAAAAAGGTAATTATTACTGAAACTGGATGGCCAAGTACGGGTACAAGTCTTGAAGGTGCATTTCCATCATACGATAACTATATAAAATATTTTATTAATTCACAAAAGTGGTCTGAGGAAGATGATATTGAAATGTTCTATTTTTCTTCTTTTGATGAATCGTGGAAAGTTGGTTCTGAAGGAGATGTAGGTGCCTATTGGGGGCTTTGGGATAAAAATGAAAAATTAAAGTTTTAGAGAACCTAAAACACGGCCGGACAAGAGTTTAAGCCAGTTACGATTAATATCCAATAGATTTTTGTTGAAACAGATGATATGGAGGTAATATATCAGACTTATATTTGCCGTTTGGTAGTAAATCCTATCGGTTATCACATATGAATTTGTTGGTTGATTAGTAGTTGATGTGAAGATGAAAATCAATAAAAATTTCATCTTTTGGAGTACGAAAGAGTAATTGAAAATAAGTTTAGAAATAAAATAACAAATTGTAATTATTAAAATTAAGACATGTCACTTAGAGCAGGAAAGGTAAAAGCATTAGTTGGGATTGATTATGCCAATAAAACAGAAAAGGGCTTACGGGACTTATTTAAAACCGTGTTGGATAATGGTATGCACGGTTTATGTTTTAGTACATATGAAGAAGGACAAGGACCAGGAACACAAATTACAGAAAAACAGATCAGACGACGAATGGAAATTATAAAGTCATATACAAAATGGGTTCGTTCGTTTTCTTGTTTAGATGGTAATGAGCTAATTCCAAGAATAGCTAAAGAGTATGGTATTAAAACTTTAGTGGGAGCTTGGCTAGGAGACGATCCAGACATGAATGAGCGCGAAATCAGCGGCTTAATTTCTTTGGCAAAAGAAGGATTGGTTGATATTGCTGCAGTTGGTAACGAAGTCATGTACCGTAAAGAATTGACAGAAGACGAGCTTTTAAATTATATGCAAAGAGTAAAGGATGAGATACCGGAAATTCCTATGGGTTATGTTGATGCCTATTATGAATTCTCCCATAGACCAAGAATTACCGAAGCTTGTGATGTCATTCTTGCAAACTGTTATCCGTATTGGGAAGGTTGTAGCATGGAATATTCCCTGTTGTATATGAAAGAAATGTATAATCAGGCTGTTAGTGCCGGTAATGGTAAAAAGGTAATTATAACTGAAACAGGATGGCCTAGCTTAGGCGAACTGTTCCATGGGGCACAACCAGGAGAAGAAAATGCGATTAAATATTTTATCAATGCACAAAAATGGTCCGAAGAAGATGATATTGAAATGTTTTATTTCTCATCCTTTGACGAGTCCTGGAAAGTTGGTTCAGAAGGAGATGTAGGGGCCTATTGGGGACTTTGGGATAAAAATGAAAAATTAAAGTATTAAATAGAATAAGTAGTTCGTTTTTGACGTTGACTATTATTGATGAAATATACTGAAGAATTGCAAATTGAACCTGGTAAAGCTATATGTTATTCCGGGTTCAGGGAAGGCCAAAATCCTGGAGGAAATGTACCAACTTATGAAGAGATAAAAGAAGACCTTTTAATCCTTCATAAGCACTGGAAGTACTTGCGACTTTATGATTGCGATGCGCATGCCGAAATTGTTTTAAACGTAATCCAAAAAGAAAATTTTGATTTTAAAGTGATGCTTGGGGCCTATATTGTTGCTGAAGCGAACAATTATGGTTGCCCTTGGGGTGGGACATATTCTGAAGAACAACTTACCAAAAACAAATTGGTAAATGAAAATCAGATCAAGAAACTGATTCATTTGGCAAACCTATATCCTGATATAATTTTTTCGTTGTCAGCGGGAAATGAAGCCTGTGTAGATTGGACCGATCATTATGTACCTGTAGAAAGTGTTATAAAGTATGTAAGGATGATTAAAAAAGCAACCAAACAACCGGTAACTTTCTGTGAAAATTATCTTCCTTGGTTAGATAAGCTAAAAGATCTGGTTGAGGAGGTCGATTTTATATCTATTCATACCTACCCCGTTTGGGAGTATAAGAAGATTCAGGAGGCGTTGGAATATACCAAACAAAATTATTACGCTGTAGCTGAAACCCATCCAAATAAACCAGTGGTAATCACTGAAGCTGGATGGACAACTTTTTCGAATGGAAAGGGCATTTGCCCCAGTAACGTTAGTGAGGAACATCAGCGTATTTACTATAATGATTTGGTCGATTGGTGCGAAGAGACAGCCATTCTTACATTCGTCTTTGAAGCTTTTGATGAATCGTGGAAAGGATCGGAGGAAACCCTTGAACCCGAAAAGCATTGGGGACTATACAAAGTGGATCGAACCCCAAAACTTGTGATGAGTGAGCTTCATAAAACTGATATGGTTAAATAAGTAAATAAAACACCCGTGATTTTAAAGATTTGAGATTAATCTTATTCAAAACAAAACGATAATAAAAAAGAGGCACATAGCCTCTTTTTTATTATCTATAAGTATATGCTATACTATTTTGCAACATTTACTGAACGGGTTTCCCTAATCACAGTAACCTTGACCTGGCCTGGATAAGTCATATCGGTCTGTATTTTCTGTGATATCTCAAATGACAATTG
>JABDKZ010000380.1 GCA_013001935.1 Maribacter sp. | reverse complement strand
CTTTTGCCCTTATGCTCCTTAATAGCTATATTTTTTTTACCGCATACCAATCGTAACAATAAGCGAATGTTTACCTTTATTAAACTTGTTGTAAGATACATTTCTTAAAATAATTTCCTACGTATCGATTAAAAATTTGTTTAAACTTTAACACAATTAGTTAAACATAATAATTAGTTTTACCCGTAATCTTATAGAATTAAGTCTTTTCGAAGCACTCTAAATGGTGTAAGGAAAAGGACTTGGGAAATTGGACTTGAATAAAAATTAAACTTTATGAATAATCAGGAAACACTATTGAATACCCTAATTGATACAGAGAATGTATTAAACGGTTACACTCATGAGGAAATCGGCGATGATCATTTATACACGGGAATTGATACGCCCATGAAAGCAAATGCATTTGACATGAGCGATGAAGAAAAAAAAGAAAACATTGCCCAGCTATTTGCGCAAATAATGGATGTTATGGGATTGGATTTGAACGACGATTCCTTAAAAGGCACGCCGAAAAGAGTAGCCAAAATGTATATTGATGAGATTTTTTCGGGACTTAATCCTGCGAATAAACCAAAAGTAGCTTTGTTCGAAAATAAGTATCGATACAACCAGATGCTTGTGGAGAAGGATATTACCTTTTACTCCAATTGTGAGCACCATTTTGTTCCAATTATTGGCAAAGCCCATGTGGCCTACATTTCATCAGGAAAAGTGATAGGACTCTCTAAACTTAATAGAATTGTACAGTACTACGCCAAAAGGCCCCAGGTACAGGAACGTTTGACTAATCAAATCGCAGTAGATCTTCAAACGATACTTAATACCGATGATGTTGCAGTAATTATCGATGCGAAGCACCTATGTGTTTCTTCTCGTGGAGTCAAAGATGATACCTCGGCAACTGTAACGTCTTTTTACGGTGGATCATTCAATACGCCTCACAAGATTGCAGAATTGCAGAATTATTTAAAACAATAAATAAAATAAATACATGAAAACAATTGTTATCGTGGGCGGCAGTAAAGGTATAGGTAGGGAAATCCTAAATACCTTAGTTGAAAATAATACAATTATTAATCTTAGTAGGACCGCGCCAGAAAGTCAACACCCTAATTTAACCCACTTCGCTTGTGACATTCTTAGCGATGAATTGCCTGACTTGGAGAATGTTGATGGGCTAGTATACTGTCCGGGGAGTATTAATCTAAAGCCTGTTTCTCGATTGAGTCTAGATGATTTTAGGGCCGACTTTGAGATTAACGTTTTAGGAGCGGTCAAGGCCATTCAAAAGTACCTGCCCCAGTTAAAAAAAGGAGAAAATCCTTCAATATTGCTGTTTAGTACGGTGGCTTCTAAATTGGGCATGCCATTTCACGCGAGTATCGCAACTGCAAAATCGGGCGTTGAAGGTTTGGTGAAATCTTTGGGTGCTGAACTGGCTCCAACGATACGCGTAAATGCAATTGCGCCTACGGTTACAGATACCGCATTGGCTTCCAAGCTATTACGCAACGAAAAAATGATTGAAAATATAACAGAACGTCATCCATTAAAGAAATTCCTAAACCCTAAAGAAGTGGCATCAACGGCTGAATTTTTGATGTCAGATAAAGCGGCTTCATTTTCAGGGCAAATTTTTGAGATGGACTGTGGTATCGTATCTTTCAAAATATAAGTAATGAAAACAATGGATAAAGCAAAATTAGCACCAAGAACACCTTCCAATGAGGGTTCGGTATCAATATATGATATAACCATCAATAGCTTAGACGGCACACCCATTTCCCTTTCTGAATTCAAGGGAAAGAAAATATTGTTCGTGAATGTCGCCTCTGAATGTGGCTTTACAAAGCAATACAAAGACCTACAAAAGTTAAGTGATACCTATAGCGATGAATTGGTTGTTATTGGTTCACCGTGCAATCAATTTGGGAGACAAGAGCCTGGAGACGCCTCACAGATTCAAACGTTTTGTGAGAGGAACTTTGGGGTTACCTTTCTTTTGACAGAGAAAATTGATGTGAAAGGAAGTAAGCAGCACCCATTGTATGCATGGCTGACTTCTAAAGCGCTTAACGGTAAAAAGAAATCCAGCGTAAAATGGAACTTCCAGAAATATCTAGTTGATGAGCAAGGAAACCTTATTGATTATTACTTCTCAATTACAAATCCTACGAGTTCAAAAATCACGAAGCATTTGTAGATGAGTATTGATTTCATCGGGCTTTTGGTAAACTTCGGATTGGTTGTATTGATTTGGATGATTCAACTCATTGTTTACCCAAGTTTCCTTCATTATAAAACAGAAGACCTCGTAGGATGGCACCGAAAATACACGACTTTAATTGGCTATATCGTCGTACCGCTAATGCTTGCTCAGCTTTCCATTTCTACATTCCAAGTTTACGCTTCAGCTACATTACATACCTTTTCTATTCTCACACTTGTGCTGTTAGTTTGGCTTTCGACCTTTTTACAGTTCGTGCCCATCCATTCGAATATTTCAAAAGGAAGTGTGAATCAAAAAATGTTAAGCGCTATGGTAAAGAAGAACTGGACGCGAACGATTTTGTGGACCGTCGTATTTATTATAAGCTTTCTTTGTCATTATAAAGTTTAAAACGCACCACTTGTTAATTAGATAAGCAAGTATCCTTATTTTAATGAAATAGTATCAATTTCAAGCTTAAAGGATTCCGCTTTTTTATTCCCGATTAAAAATGCTAATTCTTCGATTGTGCCGCTTGAGAAATTAGGAATATTCAAGGTGCGACCCCTGAAAGCGGGATAC
>JABDKZ010000367.1 GCA_013001935.1 Maribacter sp. | reverse complement strand
TATGAATGAAGAATTAAGACCGATCTCTTGAAAAGAACTTTGTAAAGCATCCCGAACTTCAATCCAATCTACACCAATATAACCATCGATTATTACAATACTTTCCTTGGAAATTTCTCTTGCTAATGCGGCATAGCCTGTTTTAACCACTCCTCTATTCAAGCCGTAGGTAGGATAGATATCATAAGTGGATTCATCGTCGGTTTTCTTGTATAGAGGAATCAGGTTCTGGGAAGTTTTTCTTCGCATGATATCGTCTTTAAAGAAGGGGATACTAAGGTAGTAATTTATATGTCTATATGTTTAAACATATGATATAAATTTGAAAGTTTATCGTTTATTCCATAAATCTCCCTCAATATTTTCTTGCTAAGTCTTGAATGATATCAGAGGGTACCTTCACCTCATCATATTCCTTATTGGCCAACCAAACCATGGTTTTGGCAATGTCTTTGGGATGTATTGATTTGTATTTTCTCAATGGTCCCGCCATTACCAAATTTGCCACTTTCATCAATTGTTTGAATATCAATTCCCCAATTCTTTTCTCCTCGCGTTTGCCACTAATTAAAGAAGGTTGTAATATATGGGTTTTAGGAATATGAAAGCTTATGACGGCTTCCTCCATTTCTCCTTTGGTTCTGTTATAGAATATGGTGCTTTTTGAATTGGCTCCCAAAGCAGAAATTATTATCAAAGTATTGATTTTGTTTTCCTTACAAAGCTCCGCGGTTTTTACTGGTATACCAAAATCAATCTTTTTATATAGTTCCTTATCTCGTGTTTTAGCTTTTGTGGTCCCTATACAGCAAAACACCTCATCGCCATTAAAATCATTCTTGAATACGTCCAAATTAACAATATCGCCAAGATGTTCTTCAATTTTGGGATTCACAATTCCAGAACTTGACCTTGAAAACAGCTTAATTTTTTCATACCGACTGTCTTTCAATAATAACTGCAAAACCAGGTTTCCTGTTAGCCCAGTGGCACCTAAGAGTATCGCTGTTTTCTTTTGGGTATTCATAGAACTAAGATATGACTTAAATTTGTTTATGGCCGAAAATTCCCCTTTGCGGAAAATTATACATGTAGACATGGATGCTTTCTACGCTTCTGTAGAAGAACTTGATAATCCTGAACTGCAAGGAAAGCCTTTGGCTGTGGGAGGTAATGAAATTAGAGGCGTAGTTTCCGCAGCGAACTACGAGGCCAGAAAATTTGGTGTTCGTAGTGCTATGAGTGGTTATTTGGCCAAAAAAAACTGCCCGCAGCTTACTTTTGTAAAACCTCGATTTTCACGTTATAAGGAAATATCCAAAAAAATACGGCATATATTTTTTGAATATACAGATTTAGTAGAGCCCCTTTCTTTGGACGAAGCCTATTTGGATGTTACCATTAATAAAAAAGGCAATCCTTCTGCAACTTTATTGGCCAAGGAAATACGGCAGCGCATTTTTGATGAAGTAGGACTTAACGCTTCCGCAGGGATTTCAATCAACAAGTTCATTGCAAAAGTCGCAAGCGATTTTAACAAACCCAATGGCCAAAAAACGGTTAATCCAGAAGAGGTGTTACAATTTTTGGAAGATTTGGAAATCAGAAAGTTTTTTGGTGTGGGTAAGGTTACCGCCGAAAAAATGTACAAACTTGGAATTTTCACAGGGAAAGAACTAAAGGAAAAACCTAAGTCCTTTTTAGAAGAACACTTTGGGAAAAGTGGCTCACATTATTATAATGTTGTCAGGGGAATACATAATAGTACTGTAAAACCGCACCGGATTCCAAAGTCTGTAGGTGCAGAACGCACCTTTAGCGAAAACTTGAGTAGCGAGATTTTCATGCTAGAGCGTTTGGAGCAAATTGGCGATGAACTTGAAAAACGGTTGAAAAAATCGAAAATAGCTGGTAAAACCATTACTTTGAAAATCAAGTACAGTGATTTTACATTACAGACCCGTAGTAAAACCTTGCCGTATTTCGTAGCCGATAAATCGCTCATTCTAGAAATAGCCAAAGACTTGCTATATCAGGAAAAAATGGAAAATTCAGTACGATTACTGGGAATATCGTTGGCGAACTTGAACACCGAAAAAAAGAAAACCGAGTCAAAAGAAGACTCGGTTTCGATTCAATTAAAATTTGATCTATAAGCCTATATTAGAAA
Organism: Maribacter sp.; assembly: GCA_013001935.1. Taxonomy (GTDB): domain Bacteria; phylum Bacteroidota; class Bacteroidia; order Flavobacteriales; family Flavobacteriaceae; genus Maribacter_A. The sequence continues at coordinate 2,180 of JABDKZ010000367.1, read as the reverse complement.
GTACAGGTCTCTATTTCGGTTACCCTCAGCGTATTCACCATGCCTTTATCCTTGATGGGCATAGCCGCCAAACTGATAAGCATGTCGCCTACATCCAAAAATCCTTTTTTACAGGCTATACTATTCACATCTTCTATGGTCTCATCTGTTGACACATACTTATCGTAGTAAAAAGCCTTCACTCCCCAAAGCAGATTCAATTGGGTTAAAATTCTACAGTTTGATGTAAATACCAATATATGGGCGCTTGGTCTCCAAGCCGATATCTGAAATGCCGTATACCCACTGTTCGTTAACGTTGATATGGCTTTTGCCTTAATTTCATTGGCCATAGTGGCCGCGTGGTAGCAAACTGATTTTGTAATGTATCTATTGGTCCTAATATGCGGTGGTTCCTGTGGTACGTTAATCAAATCTGAATTCTCGACGCTTTCTAGGATGCTCGACATTTTTTCGATTACTTGAACAGGATAATTCCCTACCGAGGTCTCACCCGAAAGCATAACCGCGTCTGCACCGTCCATGACCGAATTTGCAACATCATTCACTTCGGCTCGCGTAGGTGTAAGACTGGTAATCATGGTCTCCATCATTTGAGTAGCAATAATCACTGGAATTCTCCCCTTCTTTGCGCGCAAGACCAATTTCTTCTGAATCAATGGCACTTCATGTGCAGGCACTTCAACCCCTAAGTCTCCTCGTGCAACCATTAATCCGTCGCAATAAGAAACGATCTTATCTATATTTTCTACTGCTTCAGGCTTTTCTATTTTGGCAATTATTGGGATCTTCTCCTCTCCATGTTCCTTGATTAAATTTTGAAGATCAATAATATCCTGGCTATGCCTTACGAAAGACAAGGCTATCCAATCAACATGCAATGAAATGGCAAAAATGGCATCCTGGATGTCTTTTTCTGTGAGAGCAGGTAATGATATATTCGTATTGGGCAAATTGACCCCTTTTTTTGATTTAAGCGGCCCCCCTTGAATGACCTTCGCCTTAACCTCATCTTTTTTATTGGTAGACAAAACTTCGAACATTAGTTTTCCATCATCCAACAAAATGTGTTCTCCTGGCTTTACATCCTTAGGAAAAGCACCATAGTTCATATATACTCTCTCGGAGTTGCCTTCAAAAGGCTCCCCTGTTACAAAGGTAATTTCATCATCAGGTGCCACAACGACCTCACCGGCCATTACACCCACCCGTAATTTGGGCCCTTGTAAATCCCCCAGGATGGCAATATGGGTATCCATTTCTAAATTGATATCACGAATCATCTGCACACGCTCCCTAACATCTTCATAATCAGCATGTGAAAAATTAATTCTAAAGACATCAACACCGGCATTTATCATATCTATAATTACTTCCTTACTGCTCGTAGCAGGTCCTAAGGTTGCAACTATTTTCGTCTTCTTTTTATTTGGCATCACTTAAAAAATTAAGTTGTTTTTTGATTTTAATTTGTCCGCATCAATACTATATGCTGTGACCATTTTAGGTATAGCTATCAAACTTTTTAAAAGTTTATCCTCATTTAAGTCATCATCATGCTCAATCTTGATAAAGTAATCAACCTCCTTATATTCAGGTACAAGATGATGTTTTATAAATGATGTTTCATCCTTAAAAAGACCTTCTCTAACCAAACCTTCTTTCTTTGTACTCGTATTGGCAATCAACGCCCAATAGCGATCATGCTGATCATCATGCCATTCAAAATACGGAAACGACCTATGTTCCGATAATTCCAAATCTTTTGATGACCTTTTGAATATTGACTTAATACACAAATTAATAGCATACGCCATAGCATAATCTTCATCACTACTATGTAGTGCTATCAGGGTAAAGGAATCTTCGAAAAAATCCCCGATGATTTTGTGTACTGCTGTCATATACGTACGAAGAGGTAAATATAGGATTAATAAAGAATACAGCCTAAGCTACCAAAGCGTAAAGGTATTTTTGATCAACATATAACGTTTTAGTTACGATTCCAATTTAATTTATGCCCTACTCATCTTGTCCTGTAAGGCGAAATAAGCTCTTTTGGATGCTCTTTCCTCAGCCTTCTTTTTTGATGTCGCACGTGCTTTGGCAACTACAATATCACCTATTGATAATTTCACTGCAAAATGTTTGAGTGCATCGTTACCGGTATCTTCGTAGAC
>JABDKZ010000467.1 GCA_013001935.1 Maribacter sp. | reverse complement strand
ATAGACTAGAAGTCTCATTTGCCAATGGGTTCACTTGTATTACAGGGGAAACGGGTGCGGGTAAATCTATCTTGTTGGGTGGGCTTTCCTTAGTACTCGGTAAACGAGCCGATTTGACAACGCTTCGCAATAAGGATGGGAAATGCATAATCGAAGGTGAATTTGAAATAAATAAGTATCGGCTCAATAGGTTTTTTTCAGATAATGATCTTGATTATGAAGACACAACTATTATTAGGCGTGAAATATTGCCCAGTGGAAAATCTAGGGCATTTATTAATGATACACCGGTTAATTTAGACGTTTTGACAAAATTGGGATCTAGATTGATTGATATTCATTCCCAGCACCAAACCCTACAACTTGCAGAAAATGAATTTCAATTTAAGGTAATTGATTCGCTAGCCAATACCCAAGAATTATTGAATACGTATTCAATGCATCGCCAAAAATATCAAGATACGTCCAAGGAACTACAAGACTTGATAGCATTTCAAAGCAATGCCATTAAAGAGCATGAGTATAATAGTTTTTTGCTGCATGAATTGGAAGGTGTGCATCTAGAGGAAGGTCTTCTTGAAGAGTTAGAGGAGCAATATCAGCAATTAAGTAACGTTGAGACCATTGTTGAACAACTCTCTAAAAGTCATCAGTTATTAAGCGATGATCAAGTGGGAATCATGAATTTACTTTCCGAATTAAAGCAGCTGTCCATTAAACTCTCTAGCTATGGTACCGCTTATGACGCTTTGGATAAAAGAATTCAATCCATCTTTATTGAAATTGATGATGTTGGTTCAGAAGTGCAGGCCCTTCTAGAAAATGCGGATATGAATCCGCAATTATTGGATGCGGTAAATACCAAATTGCAACTGCTCTATGACTTGCAAAAAAAACATGGGGTCAAAGAAATCGAAGCATTGTTGCAGGTAAAGGAAGAACTAAGGGAAAAAGTCGATGCCAAGGAGAATATAGAAGCGACCATTGCTGAAAAACAGGAGGATTTGGCTGCGGGCGAACTTGAGCTGAACAAAATAGCAACGACAATTTCAGGGAAAAGGGAAAAAATCATTCCAAATTTAAAATCACAATTAGAAAGGCAATTAAGTTTGTTGGGTATGCCAAATGCCCAGTTTAAGATCATTTTAAACCCGTCTAAGGAGTTTAAAGCCAATGGTAAAGACGAATTGACATTTTTGTTTTCCGCGAACAAAGGAGCTGATTTCGGGGACCTTAAAAAAGTAGCTTCAGGTGGGGAACTTTCTCGTATTATGCTGATAATCAAGTCTATCTTGGCAGCGTACGAAAGCTTACCTACGATGATGTTCGATGAAATTGATACAGGGGTTTCCGGAGAGATTTCAAATCGTATGGGCGATATTATGCAGAACATGAGTAAATCAATGCAGATTTTTTCTATTACTCACTTGCCGCAAGTTGCTTCAAAAGGTGATCATCATTTTAAGGTATATAAAGAAGATAATGATCATCATACCCAAACGAACATGAAAGAGTTATCACCAGATGAAAGGGTAGTGGAATTAGCCGAAATGTTAGGTGGAAAGACGCTATCTGATTCGGCCATGGCCCATGCCAGGCAGCTTCTGAATTAAGTACTTTTTCAGCTGTGGAATTTCGACAGGATTTTTCAACTTATTTTAAATATCTTTGACGACAATATCAAACAAAGAAAACTAGAACATGGCATACAATTTATTAAAGGGTAAAAAAGGAATTATTTTCGGTGCGCTTGATTCAAATTCAATAGCGTGGAAAACCGCAGAAAGAATTCACGAAGAAGGAGGTACGTTTGTCCTTACCAATGCGCCAATTGCATTAAGAATGGGAACAATTTCAGAACTTGCTGAAAAAACAAATTCAGAGATTATTCCGGCAGACGCGACTTCAATGCTGGATCTTGAAAATTTAGTAGATAAAGCAGTTGAATCTTTAGGAGGTAAAATAGACTTTGTACTACACTCTATTGGTATGTCTGTAAACGTACGAAGAGGAAATCCATATACGCATCAAGATTACAACTTCACTAAAACGGGTTGGGATGTTTCTGCTTTATCTTTCCATAGAACAATGAGTGTACTTTATAATAAGGACGCTGTTAATGAATGGGGTAGTATTATTGGCCTTACTTATATGGCTGCACAACGTGTATTTCCGGATTATAATGATATGGCAGATAATAAAGCCTATTTAGAATCTGTCGCCCGTAGTTTTGGTTATTTCTTTGGAAGGGATAAAAAAGTAAGAGTAAATACAATTTCCCAATCACCAACACCAACTACAGCAGGTAGCGGAGTGAAAGGATTTGATGGTTTCTTAGCTTTTGCTGAAAAAATGTCACCACTTGGTAACGCAACTGCAACAGAGTGTGCAGATTATGTTGTTACGTTGTTTTCTGATTTAACAAAGAAAGTAACACTTCAGAACTTATTTCATGATGGAGGATTCTCAAATATGGGTATAAGCACCGCTTTAATGGATGATTTTATTAAAAACAATGCTCCAGAAGAAACAGTAGCAGAGACTGTAAAGAAAGAGCGTAAGAAGTAGAAATTAACTTTCAAGGGTATAAAAAAGGAGGTCTTCATGAGACCTCCTTTTTTTTGT
>JABDKZ010000464.1 GCA_013001935.1 Maribacter sp. | reverse complement strand
ATTTAACACCTTGAACTCCTCGTAGCAATTACTTATGGCATCCAAAATCTGAAGGTCATTGGCTGTAGTGATGAACGATTTGGAATAGCTACAATTATTGAGAATATCATCGATATCCATTTTTTCTATTTGAAGTAATTCAGTCAAGGTTTCCCTATCAAATTTTGAAGCGAGAAGATCGCGTATAGCGTCATCTTCTTTTATCTGTCTCAGTTTGCGCATTTGGTTTGGCTTTTTCCCAAAGAGATTTCGCAATAAATCCGCTGGATTTAATATGGCCCCCAATACCTTCGTTACAGCGCTAGGGTTCTTTTTACCCGCCTCATAACCTACATTTAACCCAGAAATACTGTATTGATAGGCCGTATTAATGGGTATGTTCTTTACATCGATTTCAAGATAACCCGTTAATTGATAGGGTCTGACTATGACCTCTTCCAAAGCATAGGCCAATTCAGTAAGTGCGATCTTGGTGTCCTTAAATTTGAACATATCGTTAGTAACCCTAATTTTTTGGGACTTAAACCCAAGATACGAGAAGTAAAGGGTATCGTTTACAGCGGCTGAAATAGAGAACTCACCCTTTTGATTTGTAATTGTGCCCAATACCTTATTCAAGTTAACGATATGTACACTTTCCAAAGGGCGGTCAGACTGTGCGTTGACCACAACAGCACTAAAAATTTGGGTTTCTTCCTGCGTTTCTTGGGACATTCCATACAACCCAAACAAGAAGATTAGCAGCGTAAAATATTTAACCATTGGTCTAAAATCCGAATAAAAAGATTCTAATCAAAACAAAAGAGAACCTTCAGGGTATTTTTAATATACAATTAACTAAAAGAAGTCGCTTTTACGCTTGTCACGCCTTTTCCCGGAATAACTTGAATTCCCGGATGATTTTCTACCTCTTCTCTTACTACTTACACTGCGATCACGACCTCTTCCGCTATTCGATCTTTTATCACGATCCCTACTTCCTCCGCCACTTCGACTTCTATCCCTTCTACCGCGACCACCTCCTGGGTTTTTAGAGACTTCAACATTTACAAAGCGCCCATCTACTTTAAACTCTGTGAAAGTTGACAATATTTTTTCGGTTGTCTCCGCATCCGTATTGAAGAAGGAAAAACTATCCTTTACATCAACTTTGAACACATCATCCTTGCCAAGACCAACCGTATTTCTAATGAAATCCTTTAATGACATCCAATCATAGCCATCTTTTTCACCTACATTGATAAAATAACGCACGGATCCTGGGGTTTGATCATCGCCTCTGCGACTCCCCCTTTGTTCACCCGAATCCGGGGTATTCAAATCTCTTGTTTTATTGTAGTAATTGTAAAAACGGGTGAATTCTACCGATACAATTTTCTTAATGAGTTCTTCCCGATCAATTCCATGGAATACATCATTGATTGCCGGCAAATAATTCTCTACCTCTTCATTAATCTCGGTATCCTTGATTTTATTCGCTAAATGATAGAGTTGAATTTCACAAATTTCTATTCCTGTGGGAATTGTTTTGGAAATGAACTTCTGTTTTATTTTATTTTCTATCGCTTTGATTTTGCGTAATTCACTTCTGGTAACAATGACCATTGAGATTCCCGACTTACCAGCACGGCCGGTTCTTCCACTACGGTGGGTATAGGTTTCGATTTCATCGGGAAGCTGGTAATTTATCACATGGGTAATATCGTCAACATCTATACCGCGGGCGGCCACATCAGTGGCTACCAACATCTGAATCTGTTTTTTACGGAAGGAATTCATTACCAAATCCCTTTGATTTTGACTCAAATCGCCATGCAAGGCACCAGCATTATAGCCATCTTCGATTAATTTTTCAGCTACTCTTTGTGTATCGCGTTTGGTTCTGCAGAATATCACTGAAAATATATCCGGATTGGTGTCTGCCAATCTCTTCAGCGCTGGATAACGATCTCTTCCGCCAACAACGTAATACTCATGCTGCACGGTTGTAGCCCCGGCATTTTTATCCCCTACGGTAATTTCTTGAGGGCTGTGCATGAATTTTTTTGCGATAACCGAAACTTCCTTGGGCATGGTTGCCGAAAAAAGCCAGGTGGATTTTTCTTTAGGTGTGTTTGATAGAATATCCTTTATATCCTCAAAAAAACCCATATTGAGCATTTCATCGGCTTCATCCAAAATGCAATAATCTATTTTTGAAATATCTACCAAACGCCTTCCTATCATGTCTTTCATACGGCCAGGAGTGGCCACAACAATTTGCGCGCCCCTTTTTACCTGTCGCGCTTGATCGGTAATGCTTGCACCGCCATAAATGGCAACAACATTTATGCTTTTTTCGTACTTGGCGTACAATTTAAGCTCATTTGTAATTTGCAAACAAAGTTCTCGGGTGGGCGAAAGAATCAATCCCTGGGTAGTTCTACTTTCCCTATCTATTTTTTGGATCAATGGAAAACCAAAGGCAGCAGTCTTCCCTGTCCCTGTCTGGGCAAGGGCGACCAAATCGGTTTCATCTTCCAATAAAATAGGGATGGCTTTATCCTGTACTTCAGACGGAGTTTTAAATCCCAAATCGGCAACAGCATCCAATAGGGACTTCTGCAGTCCCAGTGCTTCAAATTTTGTCATAATGTGTTTTACTTAATCGCGAATATGTGTGTTGTATAGAGCGATTATCGTTTATAACCCATTAGACTCAGCGCAACACCTGCCATACCGGCGGCAATTATTAAAGGCGCAAAGGTACTGTTATTTATTTATATGTGGGTTTAGAGCTATTTAGCACCAGATTAGAAAAAAAGTCGACAAGGAAGTTGTACAATGATAGTGGCTACTTAGATCAATTTGAACTTTAATCAGCACCTATTCTTTGATCTGCCCTAAACTTTTCAGATGTGCAATAAGCTTTCGCATGGCCTTACCACGATGACTAATTTTGTTTTTTACCTTAAGGGGTAATTCAGCGAAAGTTTTAGCATAGTCGTTTGGTTTAAAAATGGGGTCATAACCAAAACCTTTTTCACCACTTTTCTCCTCCACGATTTCACCCATAACCTGGCCTGTAAAAATAAACTGTTCATTACTGAGGTTCAACGCTATGACTGTTTCGAATTTTGCCTGTCTATCTTCCACATGGGTCAGCTTATCTAAAAGTTTGTTCATGTTTTCATTCGCATCCCTATTTTCACCGGCATAGCGCGCTGAAAGAACGCCGGGCTCGCCGTTTAAAGCTGCTACCACCAATCCGGTATCATCGGCAAAACAGGGATAATTGAATTTTTGGGTAACATAATTGGCTTTTAGTATTGCATTTTCTTCCAGTGTTTTACCGGTTTCTGGTATTTCTTCATGGCAGCCTATATCGGTCAATGATAAAAGTGAGATATATGATGGCACTATGGCCCGTACCTCTTTTACTTTATTCTCATTATGTGTAGCGAATACAAGTTTCATATCCTTTAGTATTATGGTCGTAGTTATTCTTTAAGATTGTGGGCAATAGCGTTTTTTGAAATGTTATTTAAAGGGTTTTACAGAACTACATAGTAAATCAAAAGTAGTAATTTTAGTTATTCATTTGATATTGCCTTATGAGCTTAAAACTACCACCAGTACTTATTTTTTTGCTATTTTCTATAGTCATGTTCTTATTGGCCAGGTTTTTACCCTTTGGTGATTTTCAGTTTTTTGGACGTAATAACCTAGTATTGTTTTTAATGGGTATGGCTGTTTTGATAGCAATAATTTCGTTATCTCAGTTTTTTAGTAGGAAGACGACTATTGACCCAAGAACACCTTTCAAGACCACTAAATTAGTCACTAGAGGGATTTATAAGTATAGTAGAAACCCTATGTATTTAGCAATTTTATTGGTTTTATTGGCTTGGGGCCTTTGGTTGGGAAACGCTTTCAATACCCTTGTGGCAGCCGGATTTGTAGGTTATATGAACAAGTTTCAAATTAAACCTGAAGAGCAGGCTCTGACCACAATTTTCGGGAAGGAATATGAGCAGTACTGCACTCAGGTAAGACGTTGGTTTTAGATTTTATAGTGCACTTCACATACTTTTTTATTAATTAATTAGCTTATATTTATAAATATTACTATATTAGCTTATAATTAACTATATTAGCTTTTTAGCTTATGAAAACAATTGCAATCATTACAGGGGACATCATCAATTCAAGAGGGCATAATACGGCGGTTTGGATGGATAGCCTGAAATCATTTTTGCTTCAATTCGGCGATACCCCTTCAACATGGGAAATATACCGAGGTGACGAAATACAAATTCGAATGCCTATGAAACAGGCCTTATATGCCGCCCTACAATTAAAGGCACTG
>JABDKZ010000308.1 GCA_013001935.1 Maribacter sp. | reverse complement strand
CAATGGGTCATTGGGGAAAGATTTCCCTAAATCGCCTTTTTGCTGCTTCCCCCGAAATCATTGAGGAAACTTCAAGACCAAAACTACAATCGCACAATTGGAAAATTAAGGATGCCAATTGGGATTTTATTAATCTGGATAAATCAGAAGGAAAGGTGATTTTCATTAATTTTTGGGCCTCTTGGAGATTACCTTGTGAAGCCGAACTAAAAGGAATACAGGAACTTCATGATGCCTATAAGGATAAAATTGATTTTTATATCATTACCAATGAAGAAAGACCACCTGTAGAGGAGTTCATGAGACTTAAGAAATTCACCTTTCCAGTCACTTATTTAATTATTGGTGAACCAGCACCTTTTGAGATTGTAGAACCACCAGGTACGTATATTATAGATAAGAAGGGTTTTGTTATCGTGAAAGAAAAAGGAATTGCTCGTTGGAATACTTCAAAAATAAGAAAGCTTTTAGATGATTTAGTGAAATAATTAAACTATGAAATTCAGTAAAAAACAATGGATAAATGGTGTATTTATTATTGGTATACTCCTGATTCTTTTTACTCCTGTTGGTTTTCATGCCCGGGTTTTCGTTGGTAGGTTACTGGCAACAAGTGCAGCCGTATTAAAGACCGAATTACAAGTGCCTGTAGAAAATTATAATTGGCAATTAACAGATGCCAATGGCACTAATTTCAATTTTGCAGATGCTAAAGGAAAGGTGGTCTTGATTAATTTTTGGGCAACTTGGTGTCCACCTTGTGTTGCAGAAATGCCGAGCCTTCAAAAATTGTATAATGATTATAGTGACAAGGTCATTTTTATGTTCGTCGCCCAGGATAAAGTTGAAGCAGTATCGGCATTTATGGCCAAAAAAGAGTATACGTTCCCAGTTTTTTATTCAAAAACCAAAGCTCCAGGTGTTTTAAGTTCTAAAACCATCCCAACAACATATGTAATAAATAAAGAAGGAAAAATTAGCATCGCAAAGACCGGGGTGGCCAATTGGAACAGTGATAAGACCAGAGCGGTGTTAGATCGGCTTTTGGCTGAATGAAGAACAAGTCCTACTTCTTAAAATACTTAAAGGGAACAAACAACATACCAAAACACTCACCGTCAGTTTTTCCCAAATGTTTGTGATGAATTTTATGAGCCCGCCTTACGCCTCTTGCATACCAATTGTTAGCGTTTCTGAACATTTTAAAACGTTGGTGAATAAAAATATCATGCACCAAGAAGTAGGCTGCCCCATAGGCCATTATCCCAAAACCAATAGGCCATCCGTACCAGAAATCTGTATTTGCACCTGCGTAGAAAAACGAGATACTGACAACGGCATAAAAGATGAAAAAGGTATCATTACGTTCAAACCAGGAGTCATGGTCCTTTTTATGGTGATCTCGATGCAAACTCCATAAAAAGCCATGCATGATATATTTATGGGTGAACCAAGCCATAAATTCCATCACGGAAAAAACAATTAAAAAAATAAGTATTCCTATAACTATATTCATATTACACCAAATTTAATTTAAAATTGACATATGACTTTGCTAAAAGTCCAAATTTTTGATAATTAGGAACCCGTATTCTAGCATTCTTTATCTGTTCGGAAGGTGTTTTTTCTAGTTTCGCCAATAGTTTATAATAGTATTTATAGGCCGTATAAACGCCTAATTTGGCCTCTGAGGGAAGCTGTAGAATCCCGGCAAACCCGTTTGCGAAGTCTGCTTTTATTTCTTCTATGATTCTTGTTTTGGAAGCTTCATCAAGCTCTTTTAAATTGGTATTCGGAAAATAGGACCGGTTCAATTCTTCAAAATCAGCTTTTAAATCCCTTAAAAAATTAACTTTTTGAAAAGCAGAGCCAAGAGCTTCGGCAGGTACTTTTAACTGATCATATTTCTTTTTATCCCCTTTAACAAAAACCATTAAGCACATTAGCCCAACAACATCGGCAGAACCATAAATATACTCCTTATATTCTTCCTCTGTTTTATAAGCATTTTTTGTTAAATCCATTCGCATACTTTTCATAAAAGACGCCACTAAATTATGAGGAATCCCATAATTATGATACGTATGCTGAAAAGAATTTAAAATAGGGTTTAGGCTTATTTTATTGTTCAGGGAAGCTTCCAATTCAGTCTCAAAATTATTGAAAAGCGCTTCCCGTGGATACTCATGAAAGGTATCTACGATTTCATCAGCGAAGCGAACAAAACCATAAATATTATAAATATCGCCTCGTATCGACGGTGCCAACATCTTGGTGGCAAGCGAAAATGACGTACTGTAAGTTTCTGTAACAAGCTTACTACTCGCATAGGATACTTGGTCGAATAGGGATTTCATTTAGTTTGCGGGGTTTTTTAGGATTAATTCCGAAACCAGTTTGCCTGATATCAATGAGGGTGGTACACCTGGCCCCGGAACCGTTAATTGCCCAGTAAAGTACAAATCCTTTACTTTTTTACTTTTTAATTTGGGTCGCAAAAAAGCGGTCTGTGACAAGGTGTTGGCCATACCATAGGCATTGCCTTTGTATGAGTTGTATTTTTCAATAAAATCATTAACACAGAAGGAGTCATAGAATAGGATATTGTCTTTTACCTTTTGTTTTGTTCTGGTCTCAAACCTATGCATGATAAGATCAAAGTACTGTTGTCTAAGTACTTCGGTATCTTCCAAACCTGGAGCAATGGGGACTAGAAAGAATCCGGTTTCACAATCTTTTGGTGCCATAGAACTATCGGTTATTGAAGGAAAATTGGCATAGAACAAAGGGTCTTCCGGCCACTTAGGCACATCATAAATATCGAATGTATGTTGCTCAAAGTCAGTATCAAAAAATAAATTGTGATGTTCAACATTCTGTAACTTCTTATCAAAACCTACATAGAACAATAAGGATGAGGGGGCAAAGGTTTTTTGTT
>JABDKZ010000295.1 GCA_013001935.1 Maribacter sp. | reverse complement strand
GCCTTTGGTGTAGTGGCATATTTCTTTGTCAAGTCGTTTGTTAAAGAAACAAAAGGTCGAAGTTTGGAAGATATGTCTCGTGAACAAGAAGAAGAGGAAAGAAAGCTTGCCGCACAAATGGGGCAATGAAATAAACACTGTCTACTATAAACCTTTTCTTTACTGAAGGATTTCAGCAAGGATTTAAAACGGATAGATTTCAATATTGGCAGTATAGAGATCGTTGGTGATGTTGAAGCAATTTCTATTAGTAATCACGATCATTTCATTCAGAAAGTCGTGAGCAAGTAGCTGATATAGGCTAATAAAAACGAACCCAAAAACATACAAATTATGCTGAAACAGATGGTGCACTAACTGTTGTACCTAATTTTGGTCGGATCGTTCAGGCTAATTAAACTAACTGAGAAATAATGAGAAAGATAAAAAGGATTGGAGTGTTCACTTTCGCAAAATTTCAAGCTTTTCTGGGGGCTTTAATTGGATTAATTTGCGGGATTCTCTATTCCTTTGGTGGACTAATCATAGATGCGCTAGTAACTATGGGCTGGATGACCTCAACAGAAACTCCAGGGCTAAGCTACGGAACTGTCCTTGCATTTGGTGCACTGATTGGCATGCCAATACTATTTTCAATTGCGGGATATTTATTAGGGATAGCCGAGGCTATTCTATATAATTTTTCTACAAAATGGTTCAACGGACTTAAATTAGATTTTGAATATGAAGACTAATATCCATTAAAATCACAAGAATTTAGGCTCCGGCAGAATGTCAAAAAAACTACCGCCAATAACCTATAAAAAAAATGCCTGCCACACTCGTCCAAATTTCATATTTTTAAACTGCCTGACCTAGCAATCATTTAATGAAAAAAATAAAATTTCCAACGGCCCAGACCATACTAATCCTTATTGCCATATTTGTAACAATTTTAACCTGGTTGGTTCCTGCAGGAAAATACGACAGCCTGGCTTACAATGCTACGAGCAAAAGTTTTATAAAAACGAGCTTAGAAGAAAGCATTGAATTGCCCGCCACAAAGGAAACCCTGGAAAACCTTAACATTAAAATTCCTATTCAAAAATTTACCAGCGGCGATATCTATAAGCCTATTGGTATCCCTGATACCTATAAAGAACTGGATTCGAGACCGCAAGGCCTTGCCGCCCTGGCGAAATCGCCTATAAAAGGGATAATCGCAGCGGCAGATATCATCTTTTTAATCCTTATTATAGGTGGTTTAATTGGGATTATGAATCTCACAGGAGCTTTTGATGCCGGAATTTCCTGGCTTGCAAAAATTTTAAAAGGCAGAGAGTATATTTTAATCGTTGTAGTAACCACACTTATTGCAGCCGGAGGTACAACCTTTGGCCTTGCTGAGGAAACTATGGCCTTCTACCCTATTTTAATTCCTGTATTTCTGGCAGCAAAATATGATGGAATGGTTGGACTTGCCTGTATTTTCCTGGGCTCTGGAATTGGGTCAATGTGTTCTACTACAAATCCGTTTGCAACAATCATAGCTTCAGATGCGGCGGGGATAAATTGGACAACAGGCCTTAACAATCGTATAATTATGCTGGTTGTATGCCTGACAATTACTATTGTTTATATTCTTCGATATGCGAATCGCGTAAAAAACGATCCATCCAGGTCTCTTATTTTTGACCAAAAAGAAGCCCAGGAGAAGCTGTTTGGAATACATGATGTGAATACAACAACAGATTTCACAAACAGACTGAGACTCATCATCACCGTGTTTTCATTGTGTTTTATCGTGATGATCATTGGTGTGTCCTTTTTGGATTGGTGGTTTGTAGAAATGACATCCACATTTCTCGTGGGGGCAATCCTTATTGGTATTATTGGAAAAATCAAAGAAAGTATTTTCGTGGAAGCCTTTGCAAAAGGGGCAGCTGAATTGCTGAGTGTTGCATTTATTGTTGGTATCGCCCGCGGTGTTACCATTTTAATGGAAGACGGACTTATTAGTGATACCATTTTATATCATGCAAGTACAATAACTGAAGGGATGAACAAAGGGGTGTTTACGAATGTCATGCTCTATATTTATGGCGGTTTATCGTTTTTCATGCCATCATCCTCCGGATTGGCAGTATTAACCATGCCCATTATGTCTCCATTAGCAGATACGGTAAACATTGGAAGAGAGACTATCGTTGATACTTATCAATATGGTATGGGACTGTTTTATTTGATCAATCCTACAAGTTTAATACTGGCAGCATTGGCTATTGTGAAAATTGGCTTCGATAAGTGGCTGCAATTTATAATGCCCCTACTTGGACTGTTACTGATAGCGACCATGATCTTGTTGACTATTTCTGTTTATTAACAGGAAAAAGTCACACGCGAAGTCATTTTAATATAAGGGAATTACATAAAAATTAATTCAGACATTTGCCCGTAAGCGCGAAATGATATTCTTTAGTAAGAACAAATGAGTTAAGCATATTAAATCAAGATTACAATTTATGAATTCAATGAACTTGTATACAGAGGCCCTAATCCAAATGCTTGTTGAGAGAGCTGAGGACGGCGTTCAAATGTCAGAAGTGTTTTTAGTTGCCTGTGGAGGTTCCCTGGTAGATCTCTACCCCGCCAAATTCTTTCTCGCCGGCGAAAGCTGTGAATTGCGCTCTGAACTCTATACAGCAAACGAATTTGTTCATGCGGTACCAAAGGTGCTTGGAGAGCGATCCGTTGTCATCCTTTGCTCCCATAGCGGGGATACTCCCGAGGCCGTTGAAGCGGCAAAAGTTGCAAAAGCTGCCGGCGCACTCACTGTTACAATGACCCACAATAAAACATCAGCCATTGCTAATTATACGGATCACAATATAGTATATGAGTGGGGCGATGAATCTAGTGTTAAGAATAATCCGATGGCAATTACACTGGCACTTTGTCTCGAAATTGTACAACAGACAGAAGGTTATTCCCATTACAACGAATTCCAGGAGGCTTTACTAAAGATAGACGGTGTTGTAAGAACAGCAAGAAGCAAAGTAGGCGATCGGGCAAAGACATTTGCAGAGACTTATCAGAATGAGAATTTATTCTACATTTTGTCGAGCGGGGCAAGTTACGGACATGCATATGGTTTTGCCATCTGCTCTCTGATGGAAATGCAAAGGTTGCACGCGAGCTCAATTCATTCCGGTGAGTTTTTTCATGGTCCTTTCGAAGTTACAGACAAAAAAACCAATTTTATTGTATTGGTAAATGAAGGTCGAACGCGGCCGCTGGATCAGAGGGTGATCACTTTCCTTAAAACTTATGCCAAAAAATATGTGGTTATAGACGCCCGGGAGTTGGGTATTGGCGTAATGCCCGCATTCGTTGTAGAATACTTCAATCCGATAATGTTTTACAGTGTGCTGTGTGATTATCGTGAAGCATTGGCAAAAATTCGTAATCATCCACTTGAAACACGCCGTTATATGGGTATAGTTGAATATTAATGCAGATAATGGGCAATGAAACACTTAAAGTTATAGGTATCGGAGACAATGTTGTGGATAACTACATTGACATTCGTACCATGTTTCCGGGGGGCAATGCGCTCAATTTTTCTGTATATGCGTCCATGTTGGGTTGCGATTCTGCCTATCTGGGTGTTTTTGGAAGCGATGACAGTGCCAAGCATGTGCAGCAAACACTAGCCAGCATAGGTGTAGATACTTGCCATTGCCGATGTGTTGAAGGACCAAACGGACAGGCAATTTTGAAAATCCAGGATGGGGAACGAATCTTCATTTCATCTAATGAAGGTGGAATCAGCAAATCCGTCCCAATGGAATTCATATTTGACGATCTCGATTACCTGCAATCCTTTTCAATAGTGCATACCAGTGCGTACAGCTATATGGATGACTATCTAGGCAAAATAAAACCACTGAATCCTATGATCAGCTACGACTTTTCAGATGACTTCGACAGCGAACATGCACTATCCTTATGCCAGTACATAGACTTCGGGTTTTTTTCCTGCGGCGAATGGACTGAAGAGGCAGTGAAAGAACTTCTTGAGGAATCGGTGAATCGGGGCTGTACCATGGCGGTGGCCACGCGTGGTCCCCAGGAAGTAATTTTGTTCGATGGAAGATCATGGTTTAGACAGGCTCCCCTAGCAGTAAAACCAAAAGACACCCTAGGAGCAGGAGATGCGTTCATTAGCGGATTCCTTATTTCCTATTTAAAAGGCAAAACCAATGCCGGTGTTCCTGCAGACTCGTTGATTGAAAAAGCCCTCGGGGAAGCTGCTTCATTCGCTGCGGAGATTTGCAAGGTCCAAGGTGCTTTTGGACACGGGTTACCCTATTAAACAGGTCATTCGCAAAAAATCAGACGGCTCAGCGAGCGTAACAGTAAAGAATTTAATCAACTATATTTGAAAAAACTATAATACTAGCTGTAATGAAATTAAATATCCTTTCTATAATTCTCCTGTTTTCAATTTACGTTTCTGCCCAGGAAAAGAAAGAGACTACAAAACCGGTACCGGAAGCAAAATCGTTTGTTACCAATCATCAAATAACCAACGGAGGTAAAATAATTAGATATAAGGCTGTTGCCTCAGAAATGTATTTAAAAAATGATTCAGAAGAGTCAACAGCTTCAATATGGTCTGTAGCTTATATCCAGGAAGGAGCAAGCGATCTGACCAAACGACCTGTTACGTTTGTTTTTAACGGGGGACCCGGATCGGCATCGGTGTGGTTACATATGGGAATGCTTGGTCCCAAATTGGTAAAAGTCCAGTCAGATGCAAAAGAAGATGATGGAGCCGCACCCTATGATTTAGTGGATAATAAAAATGGATTATTTGATTTGACAGACCTTGTTTTTATAGATCCGGTTGGTACCGGTTACAGCCGTGTCATTGGCAAGGGTAAAGTCAAAGACTATTGGGGTTTAAAGGAAGACGCGAATTCCATAGCCAAATTTATAAGACAATGGGTAACAAAAAATAATCGCTGGTTTTCACCTAAATATATTGCCGGTGAAAGTTTTGGGACGGTAAGAGCGGCTGCTGTAGCCAATACCCTGGAAGAAGGGGGTCAGAACATGTCATTAAATGGTTTAATCCTTATTTCTCAAGCCCTGGATTATGCCGGCTCAACATCGGTTCACGACAATATAACTTCTTACCTTACATACCTCCCCAGTATGGCTGCAACTGCCTGGTACCACAAAAAAGCAGGCCAAGGTAAATCGCTTGAATCATTTATTGATGAATGCAGAAACTACACCTATGATTCATATGCCCCGGTACTATACAAAGGTTCATTGCTTAGTGCAGCCGAACAAAACAAAGTTGCAGAAAGACTAAGCTATTTCACCGGACTCAACAAGGCGTATATACTAAAGTCTAATCTTAGGATATTAATGCATCGCTTTCAAAAAGAATTACTAGCAGATCAGGGATTAGCCCTTGGCCGCTTAGATGGTCGTTTTATGGGTGAGGAAGTAGATGACTTAACTGATGGCCCGCATTTGGGAGACGCATCCAGCTATCAGATAAGCGGGGCTTATACCGCCGCAATAAATCATTATATGGCCTCCGATCTAAACGTAAGTATGGATCGTCCTTATATTACTTCCAATGATAAAGTTTACAAAAATTGGAATTGGAGAACTCTTCCGGAGGGAAAACAATGGGAGCCTTCCTTTGTTAATGTTACCCGAAAGTTGGCGGAGACCATGAGGCGTAACACCGAAATGAGAGTCATGGTTGCTAGTGGTTATTATGATTTGATTTGTCCGTTTTTTGATGCTGAGTATACCTATTCCCGTAATGGAATAGACAGAGAAAAAATAGAAATGACCTATTATGAGGGAGGGCATATGATGTATACCCACGAACCTGATTTCTTAAAATTGTCAAACGACATTCGGAAATTTTTGTCCGATTAAAAACAGAGATTTCAGGGAATTAAACCATTTAAAACACAAAATAAATGAAGATCAAAACATTACTATTTATTGCAATAGCCACTATTTTAACGCCTCTAAAAGGCAATGCTACACCATTGCATCTTTCTAAAACAGCAAACTTCAATATAGAAAAAGACCTGCTTTTAGTTCAGTATGATTGCAAAACCGATGTGGATGACCTTCATTCCGTAGCCGCTTTTATTACGCTAATGTCCCATTCCAATTTTAAGAAAGTTAACTATCATGCGGTTGCAGGCACCTATGGCATTCAGGAAGGACTGTATGTGCCCCCTAATGATCTATTCAGGCTTGCATTTGGTGACAACTGGACAGACGCACATGAAAACTTAAAAAATGCCGTAGAACGGGTTAAAGTAATTGCCAAGACCACCCTCGCCAACCAGGGTGATATTTGGATTGCAGACGCAGGGCAATCCGATTTTTCCGCTGAACTTGTTAAAGCGCTTCAGGCGGATCTTCCTGAAATAAATATTTCGCAGCGTATTCATGTGGTTCAGCATAGCGATTGGAATGAAGAAGTTACCTCACCAGCCAGCCTGGATTTTGTGAAGAAAAATACTGCCTATCATAAAATCGCTGATGGTAATGCCGTTGGAAACGGAACCCCCGGTTTTCGTACCCCGGATTATACCAACTGGAAAGACAAAATTACAGACCCAAAGCTGATTGCAATATGGCAGCTAGCTATTGACTTAGGAAATAAATACAATGGTAAAGAGGATCGCTACAACAATGAAGCTATAGCTGCAGGAGGATTAGATTTTTCGGACCTTTCCGAAGTATGCTGGATTCTGGGTATAGCCGATATTAAGGATACCGCACATTTTTTTAGTCTTTATTCCAATTAAAAAAACACATTAAACATGTGGAAAGAGAAATTAAAAATATATGATGAATTAGTGGCCAAGTGCGAACGTTTTG
>JABDKZ010000250.1 GCA_013001935.1 Maribacter sp. | reverse complement strand
TTCTCAGTTTCGAGTGCAAAGCCTACCAAAAATTGCTTTTTCTTGATTTTACCCAGGGATAGTAGAATATCCTTATTCTTAATCAAATCAATTGTTAATGTATCCTCCTTTTTTTTAATTTTTTCGTGTGCAATGGTTTTAGGTCTGTAGTCCGCTACCGCAGCAGCACAAATTACGATATCAGAATTCCCAAAATAAGTATGTGCCTGCTCATACATTTCGTTTCCTGAAACTACCTTTACTAAGGTGATGGCTGCATTGGTCATGGGTATACTAGATGGACCTGAAATTAAAATAACTTCCGCACCAAGATTAACGGCCGCTTTGGCCAACTCATACCCCATTAATCCTGTTGAATGGTTTCCGATATACCTAACCGGGTCAATAGCCTCATATGTGGGTCCTGCTGTAATCATGACTTTTTTGCCCCTAAGAGGCAAACCCTGTGAGAGATAGTCTTTGATGAATTCCAGAATGTCTTCAGGTTCGGCCATTCGTCCTTCACCTATTAACCCACTAGCCAGTTCTCCCGATGTAGCCGGAATCATAATATTCCCGAAGGACTCTAATTTTTCGATGGAATGCTTAGTAGATTCATGTTTGTACATATCCAAATCCATTGCCGGAGCGAAAAAAACTGGACATTTTGCAGATAAATATGTAGCCAATAATAAATTATCACAAGTACCTTGGGCCATTTTCGACATGGTATTTGCCGTTGCGGGCGCCAAGACCATAAGATCTGCCCAAAGCCCTAAATCCACATGATTATTCCAATCGGTCTCATTCCCTTCTTCCTTAATGAAAGAAGTAACCGCCGGATTTTTTGAAAGTGTAGCTAATGTAAGCGGAGAAACAAAAGAGCTGGCACTCTCTGTCAAAACAACTTTGACGTTTGCACCAGCTTTAATAAATAACCGTACAAGAAATGTAGTTTTGTATGCAGCGATTCCTCCAGTAATGCCTAAAAGGATATTCTTGCCACTTAACATACTACTCTGTATCTTTCTCTGTATTTCTATGATAAATCCTATCCATTAACCACTCCTCTACCGCCATAGCATGGGGTTTGGGAAGCTTTTCGTAGAATTTGGATACCTCAATCTGTTCCTTGTTTTCAAATACCTCCTCAAGACTATCGCTATAGGTAGCAAATTCCTCTAACTTTTCCAAGAGTTCTTTTTTGATTTCAGAATTGATTTGTACTGCTCTTTTTGCCGTTATTGAGATAGCTTCGTAAATATTATCTGTCTTGTTGTCGAACTCATTTTTGTTGATTGTCACCGTTGAAACGGGAGCTTTTGAGTTCTTTAAATCATTCATGTTCATAATTGCAGCTATTTTATTTTGTTTCTTTTACTTCGTTGGTAATGGTCCCGTCCAAATCTTTTTCAATTTTCTTAAGCAATTTGGCAGCATCATCGGCATATTTGGTTTCAGGAAACTGTCTTAAAAGTGTATTATATGCTGTTCTTGCATTTTCCATGCGCTCCGGTTTTAAACGGGAAAAACTATACAAGGCAAATTCAGTAGCCGATTCAAATTTTAAATAGAGTGCATCTTCCCTGTAAGTTGAACCTGGATAATCTGAAATGAAGTTATCAAATGCAGCCATTGCAGGTGTTAAGAAGGTATAATCAAAATGTCCGAGCTTATTGAACTGTTTGCCTATCTCAAAGGCCTTTCTTTCCTTTTTTGTCGTTAACTCCTTAGCCATTGCATTGGCTTCATCAAAGAATTCGGAATCAGGATATGCATTAATAAAGTTTTGAAGTTTAACCAAGGCTTTGTCCGTGTCTGTTTGGTCCAAGGAATGTGGTGGGGAGAGTTCAAAATAACTTCTAGCCCCTAAAAAAGCCGCTTCAGGAACTTTTTCGCTATTCGGATACGATTTTATAAAACGTTCAAACTGATAGCCCGACATGTTATAATCTTTTTGCTTAAAATAAGAATTGGCAAAAAAGAACATGACCCTTTCCCCTTGAGGCTTACCAACATATTTCGGTGCAATCTGTTCGAATAAACGATTAGCACGCTTGTAATCTTCCGCATCATAATACTTTTCGGCAAGATCATATTTGGCTTTAACGTCCGGGTTTTTAAGCACCTTTTGATAATGGCTACATGATGATAAAACCAAAATCAAGACAAGAAAAGATATAAATTTCCTCTTTTTAGAAAACATTTTGCAAAATTAAGGATTCTGAATGGATATAAAAAACAAATTTTATAGGTCTAAAATAGCGTGGACCAATGACTCTTTGTCCCTATTTGGCTTAGATTTAACGTTAAATAGAGCATTTCTTATACGTCGATACCTGCATAAGGCTTCATGAATACCTGAATTCTACTTTTAAGGTCGTTTGTAGCTTCGACCAAAGGCAACCTTACTGCTGCCGTGGAAAGACCAAGTACCTCGAATACGGACTTTATACCAGCAGGATTTCCTTCTTCAAAAATAAGTTCAATACCCTCTTGTAAGGCATATTGTAATTTATATGCCGCTTTCGTCTCTGAGTTGAGTCCAAATTGAATCATTTTGGAAAATTCTGTTGGCAATCCTTGCCCAATTACAGAAATGACTCCTGAACCTCCTGCTAAAACAGTGGGTAATGCCAAGATATCATCTCCTGAAAGCACCATGAAACCCTTAGGTTTTTCTTTAATCAACTGCATTATCTGCACCATATTTCCCGAAGCTTCTTTTACAGCAACAATATTCTTTGCGCTTTGAGCCAAGCGAACAACTGTCTCGGGCAAGACATTACTACCTGTACGTCCTGGTACATTATAAATGATAATGGGCAAAGGTGCTTGTGCAGCAATCGCCATAAAATGTTGATATATACCTTCTTGGGTTGGCTTATTATAGTAGGGCGAAACAGAAAGAATGGCATCGAATGCCGTTAAATCCTGGTTTTTAACCATTTGGATTACCGCACTGGTATTATTGCCCCCAATTCCCAATACTAGTGGTACACGATTAGCATTGGCACTGATTACAGTGGAAATCACCAGTTCTTTTTCTGCATCGGTCAGCGTGGCAGTTTCAGCAGTTGTACCAAGTACAACTAAGTAATTAACCCCACCAGCTATGCAATGATTCACAATATTCGACAATGCCATTGTATCAACAGTGAGGTCATGTTTAAATGGAGTGATCAAGGCAACTCCTGTACCAATCAATTTATCCATTATTTAATTTCATTTAGAACCCTTAAATATTTCTTAAGTTCCATTTTAAACGTTTTAAAATCATTCATTGGCACTTCCAATATCAAATCATTCAAATTTTGATCTACCTCCTTAAAGCCTACTTTCATACGGGCCTGCGTTTTCACAGTCATTAATTGTAACAATAAATTATCCGCCGTATAATAATTGACCAGTATATCATATTCCCGACTTAAAAACTCCAATGCATAGCTGTTTTCTATTGTGCCTTTCCATCCTAGGTCCTTGTCCGAAAAAACCGGTGTCGCATATGGTGAGTTCTTGTCATAATAGTTTTTATACCCAATGATCTTTACGGCATTAGGCCTTAATTTATACTCATCTACAAACTCAAAAAAAAGTTCAGGTTCACTAAAACTATCCAAATCTACAATGCAACCAATAGATGTAATTCCGCTGCTACGCTTAACGGCGGTTGCAGGTTTCAATAATTCCTCCTTTAAAAATTTAACACCAGATTTATGCTTAAATTTATCCTTTAATCCTTTGAATAACATTTAATTTTACATTTACACAAATGTAAATAATAATCACTCATGTTAATGGGGCTAATGTAAAAACTATAATGTGTTTAAAAATTAAACATTTTGTTGCATTTATAACAATAATTGGTTTAACCTCCTGCGATCAAAATGATAAAGCATTAAAAAAAATTGAAGGAAAACAGATTGCGATAGACAGCTCTTATATCCTAAATGAATCAATAGAAACCTTTGTAACTCCATATAAGAAAAGAATAAACGAGATTCTTGACAGTACTTTGACTTATGCGCCCAAGGCCATTACAAAGACGGATGGGGAATTCAATACTACGGCAGGTAACTTAATGGCAGACATTGTACTTTCTGAAGCAAATCCCATTTTTAAATCGCGTACAGGAAAAGAAATCGATTTTGTATTACTGAACCATGGGGGGATCCGTTCTATTATCTCGGCAGGCAATGTAAGTGCAAGAAATGCCTTTGAAGTGATGCCTTTTGAGAACAATATCGTTGTGGCCGAAATCAAAGGAAGTGATGTGCAGGAAATGTTGTCTTTTTTAATACAATCAGGTAGGGCTCATCC
>JABDKZ010000227.1 GCA_013001935.1 Maribacter sp. | reverse complement strand
TACAAATGAAAACGACCTTGCATGACCACGGTCTTTTTACCGGAGATCGTACCATAAATTAATTTTCCTGAATGGAATTCGACTGTTGCCAAAGGAAAAAATGGAATTTGATTGTAATGCGCTATTGTTGGGTCTTCGATAAAATTGACCAATTGGCCTAAACCAGTTCCCAATACAATACCTATTTCTGGAGTGTTAAATCCTTTGCTTATAAGGTAATCGGTAGATTCCTGTAATTGTTGCTCGGTAATTATCATATATTCTTTAAAAAAGGTTGAAAGGCTTTAATATGTTTTACATCCTCATAAATATCAATATCATTTCTTCGCTCTAAAAGAGATACCTTATTGTTTTTTAGGTCCTTCATGGTACTTTGATAAACCGTTTCGGTGCCCCAGTCCTTGTTTTTAAATACAGCTATATTGAATTTGTTCATTCCCAAAAGATAATAGCCGCCATCTTGGGCAGGGCCAATTACATATTCGTTCTGCTCTAGGGCTTTGAACGCTTCTTCCAAATCTGCCATGGTTAAATCAAATATATCGCTGCCGATTATAATTATGTTTTCAAATCCTTGTTCAAAACCTTTTCTAAAGGCATTCGCCATGCGTTCACCTAAATCAGACCCCGATTGTAGCTGTTTGTCAAAAATACGACTATCCCAAATATCGTCTTCCCATATTTCTTTGGAATAATGTATCTGTTTATGAACGTTCAGTTCTTTTGTGATCTCAAAAGTATGGTCTAGAAGAAAATTGTAAATATCCAATGCGACCTGATTGCCCACTGTTGCCGCCAATCGTGTTTTGCACTGCCCCAAGATGGGATTTCTAGTAAAAACGAGTAAAAGATTTTTTGATTTGGCCAAAGGGTTATGAATAGTATTTTGTTCCTTTATGTTTATTTGCGTACAATGATGTTCATAATATGCGCCAACTTAATCGTAAACTTTTTCGCCCTTGGTCAGCAATTTGCCCCATAACTTATTGTAGCCGTGAACTTTTTCAGTTTCATTGCCTATAGTGTCAAAAACTGGATGACCCAAATTCTTCCATTTAAAAATGCCACCATATAAGTTTTGAATGTTTTTGTATCCCAATTTCTGTAGTTTTTCACCGATGTCCTCGGATCTTACTCCGATAGAACAATATACCACTATGGGAGTATTCGTATCCGGAATAGAATCCTTAACAATTTTAGGGTCAAAAGTATCATAACCAACCCAAACAGCATTTTTAAGATGACTTACTTTGAATTCGTCAATTTCCCGGGTATCCAGAAAGACAATACTATCGCTTTCAATCGCTTCGGATATTTGCATGTAAGGTATCGTTTCGTTGTTAAAAATTCTAATCAGTCTATCCATTTTCTTTTGTGCGACCCCGGAAACGCTTAATAAAAAAATAAAACAATATGGCAGCAAAGCTCTCATGTGTAAAAAATAATAGGCATAAAGATACTATTTTAAAGGTGTTTTGGTAACTTTCTAAACTCAATATAAATGATATAATATGAAATTTAAGCTGCATGTAATTGTGTTAATTACCGTTTTACTTGTTTTGGGGTCTTGCAAAAACAAGCAACAAAAAACATCCAGTACAACTGATGCTGCAATGAAAGCTTATTATGATGAAACTTTTCGTCCCCAGTTTCATTTTTCACCTGAGGAAAAATGGATGAACGATCCAAACGGCATGGTGTTTCATCAAGGCGTTTATCACCTTTTTTATCAGTACTATCCCGATGATATTGTTTGGGGTCCTATGCACTGGGGCCATGCGGTGAGCGAAGATTTGATATATTGGAAGCACAAACCCATTGCGCTATATCCAGACGAACACGGACTAATTTTTTCAGGCAGTGCGGTTGTTGATAAGAACAACAGCTCTGGTTTTGGGACAATGGAAAACCCGCCACTCGTGGCAATCTATACATATCACCTAGTGGAAGGAGAGAAAGCGGGTAGAAACGATTTTCAAACCCAAGGAATCGCCTATAGTCTGGACAATGGGGATAGTTGGACAAAGTATAATGGCAATCCGGTCATTGGTAATGAGGGAATAAAGGATTTCCGAGATCCAAAAGTAGTATGGGATGAAGAATCACAAAAATGGATCATGACCTTGGTAGCCGGTGACCATGCTAAATTCTATAGTTCTAATGACTTAAAAGAATGGATTTTAATGAGTGAATTTGGCAAGAACTTAGGGGCACATGGTGGCGTTTGGGAATGTCCGGATCTTTTCAAATTAAAAGTCGAGGACTCCAATGAGGAAAAATGGGTACTCTTGATCAGCATAAATCCTGGAGCACCTAATGGGGGTAGCGGCACCCAATATTTTATTGGTGATTTCGATGGTCGGAAATTTACCACTGACCAAAAAGCACATTTATGGCTAGATTGGGGAACCGATAATTATGCCGGAGTAACTTATAATAATGTTCCTAATGGGGATCGAGTTTTTATTGGCTGGATGAGTAATTGGCTGTACGCTCAAAATACGCCAACAGAAAAATGGCGTAGTGCTATGACCCTGCCAAGAAAATTAACATTGAAAAAAATTGCCGGTAGCTATCGGTTATTCAATTTTCCTTTAGATGGTATCAATACCATTGTTTCCGACAATAAGGGAGAAACCTTGGTCTTAGCCGTAGAAGCACATCAACGGATTACGTCAGAAAATTTGAACCAATCAGAGATTCGTTTTACGACCTCTTCGAAAGATTTTCAATTGAAGTTCAGTAATGGCGTCAAGGATGAATTGTTGTTGACCATGCTGAGTGAGGATAAAACATTTTTTATTGATAGGTCTAATTCAGGGATAGTGGACTTTCAAGAAGATTTTGGAAATGAAATACAACAAATGCCGGTTCCCGACTTACCTGAAGGGGAATATGAAGTAAGGGT
>JABDKZ010000206.1 GCA_013001935.1 Maribacter sp. | reverse complement strand
CAGTACAAGGGTTTGGATGGGAAAATATCTCGATTATTTCTGCGGGATTACAGTATAAAGGGGTAGATAAATTACCATTACGTATTGGGTATACCTATAGTTCTAATCCTATAAATAGTGATTTGGCTTTTTTCTCTGTTCCTGCGACAGCAATTATTAAAAATGCCTTTCAATTAGGATTGAGTTATGAAATTAATACCAACTGGAAACTTGATGCCGTTTATCACTATGGATCAAGTGGCGATGCTACAAAAGGTAACTTATTGAATCCAACGCCTGATCAAGATTTTAATATGGATGGTTTTCCTGATGGACCTTGGAATGCAACTAGTAATCCTTTAGGTGCCATACCAGGCAGTGAAGTATCTTATGATATGACAACATCAATGCTGCAATTTGGTGTGAGTTATACTTTTAATAAATAATATATAATAAATAGACAAAAACTAGTTAAGCGATTTAAAAAACGGGGGCTTTTGCCCCCGTTCTTATTTTCTAGAATTTATATTGCACGAAGGCTGACAGATTTCTGCCTGGGTCATTTATCGGTATTCTACCAAAATCAGCTTGATTATTGAATGAGAAATTCAAATGGTTATAATACGTCTTATCAAAAACATTTAATGCGGCTACGCCTAAGGTCAGGTTTTTGATGGGAACAACACCCAATCTAATATCCATTACCTCATAACCAGGTGTGGAGGTCTCACCAAAGGATGCTGAAATATTATCCTGTTTCGATGTTAGGGTATAAATCACATTTGCCCAAAACTTCTCTTTCTCAAAACCCAATTTAAATCTTGTGGTCAGCGGTGGTACTAATGGCAAGGATTCGTTCAAATCCTTATTCTTGGCATATACATAAGCCAATTCTGTTGTAAAATTAAAGTTGTTCAGAAAATCAGCACCAGCAGCTATTTCAAATCCTGTTTTGTAAGCCTTGTCCAAATTTCTAAATACCTTCGGATTCACAGGTTCCCGGGTCGGCATGAACTTACGGGTTTTGGTCTCATCGATAACAGCGACGATATAGTTTTCATAGAATGAATAGTAGAACGAGCTACTATAGATGAATCGATCCGTAGAGGTATCGGTAAGTGGAAGGTTGCCTTTAAAGCCGATTTCAAATTGATTGTTGACCTCCGCATCCAAATTGGGATTACCAATATATTCGTAAGGATCTTGTCCTACATTAAAATGGTTGATGACACGCTCGATCATATTCGCCGAACGAACACCTCGACCGTACGCTATTTCCATGATAAACTCTTTGGATGGGGCATATTTTATAGATGCAGTTCCACTTATATTGTGCTCAGTTCTTTTATCCAAATCTGGATATAACGCGGCGAAATCTGCCTCTGGATCTTTAATCTCGGAGGAAACCAAGTCATAGCGCAAACCAGTAGTAAGAACCGTGCTTCCGGTCAGGGAATATTTACTTTCAACAAAAAGACCAATATCATTAATATAGGAGTCTTGCCAAACCTTGTCAATAAATTCCAGAGGTGTGGGCAATGGTCCCATCATATTGCGCTTAACAAGACGCTTACGTTCTCCATCCCTTGCAATATACATGGCATCAATTCCTGTAAAAAGAGTTAAATTTTCACTAGGTTTTAACTTGAATTCAATTTTACCGCCTGCCGTAGTGGCATTAATCTCAGATACCGCCTCGGTCATCATGAAACTAGGCCTGTTGGTGTTGCTCATGATATGGTCAACATAGCTGTAATATAACTTTGCATCGACATTCTTAAGCGTGCCGCTTAAACCGGTCAGTCTATAATCCAGCGAGAGAATACTACTGTCGTCTAGTTCAGTATCCATAGGCAATCCTGCGTGCAAAACATCTCTTCCGAAAGACTGCCTCCAATGGGCTTGTAAACGTTGGCTAGGAGTAAAATTTAGACCTGCTTTAACCCCATAATCCAAACTTCTGAAGGAAGATGGAATTTCCGTGCCATCGCCATCTTTGTAATTGCCAAAATCCCTAAAACCCACATTTCCGGTAATATCATATTTCTCGGTGGCTTGTTGCAATCGCGCCATAGAAACCAATGAACCGCCATTACTTTCATAACCTGCATGAATACTGCCGTGAAGGCCATAATCGCTGGCATCGGGTTCTTGGGTTACCATATTCACAATACCGCCAAAAGTAGCACCATAACGCACGGTATAAGGTCCTTTTATGATTTCTATTTTTTCAATTTCCTCAGGTATCACATGGGTAGTAACAGGATCCATCCTGTTGGGACAGGCATGCATAGCCTTGGTGCCACCATCAAATTGTACATTCAATTGTTCATATTGCGAAGCCCTGAAACTAGGGTCAATGGCGTAGTTACCACGTTTGATCAATGAAAAACCGTTGACATCATTAAAGAGATCGGCAACGTTTCTGGGTTGTACGATCTTTTTTACATAATCATTGGTCTCCACAGAAAAAACCGGATCGGTTTTCGAATTTCCCGTAACCATTACACCAGAAATAGTTATCGGTGCTTCTTCAAGAATAAAAGAAACCCTTGTTTCATTTGGTTCAACATGTTTATTAATGGTTTTGAATCCGAGATAAGTAATAGTAATAGTTGCACCGTCCTCCGGTAGGGTTAATTCAAAATCACCATTTGAATCGGTAAAGGTAAATGCTTTACCATTCACAATAATATGGGCTTCCTGAATGGGAGTATTGTCTTCTTGTTCTAAAACTTTACCCTTGAAATTTTGTGCGTTGCTAAGGTAGACAGACAAAGTACATGCTGCCGTAAATACATATTTTAAATTCATCATTGAATCTTTAATTTATAAATAGGAGGTAGCCTGAATCAAGCGCTGTAATGATTCAGGGTAAAAAATGAAATGATGGACTAAACGCGAGGAGGTTGCAGTTCTATATTGTGAAGATCAAAACTGTAATGATTGGGATATGTGCTGTTCTCTAGTGTTTCACTTAATTAG
>JABDKZ010000204.1 GCA_013001935.1 Maribacter sp. | reverse complement strand
AAGATTGTATATTTGCAGGCGGCAAGTCCTACACGACCAGCTCCTGTAGAATCCCCCAGGGTGGGAACGCAGCAAGGGTATACGGTCGTAGCGGTGCGATGTAGGTAGCTTGCCGTTTTTTGTTTCCATAACTTTTGGAAATAGATAAATCACCATTCACAATCCCAACAGTTTTATCGACATTGAATAAATTGGATATGGCCTTTTCGCCACCCTTTTTTATTCGTTAATTTGCAACTATTATGGAGCAAAAAATAGTTCTTATTACTGGCGGTTCGTCTGGTATTGGTAAAGCTATAGGAAATTATCTGAAAGGAAAAGGGCATAAGGTCTATGGTACGACACGTAATCTAAGTAAATATCCTGGTTTCAATGATTTTGATTTATTGGAGTTGGATGTGAGGAATACCAAAACCATTAATAAGGCCATCGCTGAATTGATGGGAAAGGAAGGAAGATTGGATGTTTTGATCAATAATGCCGGAGTCGGAATCACTGGACCTATTGAGGAAACGCCCCATGAAGAAATTCTTAAGACCTTTGAAACCAATTTTCATGGTCCATTGCATATGATTAAAGCTGTTTTACCTGAAATGCGAAAACAAGGTAGCGGACTTGTTATTAACATAACCTCAATTGCGGGGTATATGGGTTTGCCTTACCGCGGTATTTATTCAGCGACCAAAGGGGCCTTGGAAATTACAACAGAGGCCTTACGTATGGAAATAAAGAATTTTGGCATTCACATGACCAATTTAGCACCTGGAGATTTCGCTACGAATATTGCTTCAGGAAGGTACCATGCACCTGTTTTGGCCGATTCTCCGTATGCTGAACCTTATGACCATACGCTAGCGTTGATAAATGAAGATGTAGATAACGCAAATGATCCTATAGAAGTAGCGCAGATGGTATATAAGATAATGAAGGCCAAAAAACCAAAAGTGCATTATAAGGTAGGATCATTCATGCAAAAATTTTCGCTTACGCTGAAAAGTCTTTTACCGGATAAAGTCTATGAGAAGCTATTGTTAAACCATTATAAATTGTAATTTTAGCCGTTTTCAAAATTGCAGGAAAAGACTATAAAATAGTAACTAAATAACTAATAAGTTCATGAAATTTTTTATTGACACAGCCAATTTAGACCAAATACGTGAAGCTCAGGAACTGAGTGTTTTGGATGGAGTGACAACCAACCCTTCCCTAATGGCAAAGGAAGGTATTACAGGTCGAAATAACATTCTAAAGCATTATGTTGACATCTGTAATATTGTTGATGGTGATGTCTCTGCAGAGGTTATAGCTACCGATGTTGAAGGGATGATCAAGGAAGGTGAGGAATTAGCCGATCTTCACGATCAGATTGTCGTAAAGGTTCCCATGATTAGGAACGGGGTAAAGGCTTTAAAGTATTTTTCAGATAATGGTATACGCACCAACTGCACCTTGGTATTTTCTGTTGGTCAGGCTTTATTGGCTGCGAAAGCTGGAGCTACCTATGTTTCACCATTTATGGGAAGATTGGATGATATATCAACCGATGGTCTTAACTTAATTGCTGAAATACGGCATATTTATGATAATTACGCCTTTGACACACAAATTTTAGCTGCTTCGGTACGTCATACGATGCATATTATTGATTGTGCTAAAATAGGTGCCGATGTAATGACGGGGCCACTTTCTTCAATTGAGGGGCTATTAAAACATCCACTTACAGATATTGGTTTGGAAAAATTCTTAGCGGATTATAACAAGGGAAACTAATTCAATACTTCCTTTACATTAGTTTAAACCCGAAGGCAAGTTATTCGGGTTTTTTCGGGTTTTTTTATTTGAAGGAGCGGTACATATCGCCAAAAGCATCTACGATCATTTCGTTTTCCGTAATAATGCATTTGTTCATTGGATAAACAATCAGAGCCTTTGTTAATTCCTCAAAATTATCGGCTCTATATTGGTTTGAATAGTTAAAGCCAGCCTTTTGTGTCAAAGCCTTCCAATCATCAGTATTGGTCCGTATATTGATACCTACAAAATTATAATTGGGTTTTATTTCTGAAAGTTCCAAAACACGTTTCGACATATTAGTCAAATGCTTTTTATTTGCACCGGACCAAAAATAGAATACGGTCTTATTGTTTTTTGCGATGTTTTGAAGCGATACTTTTTCACCTTTGAAATTGGATACCTCGATATTTGGAATTCTTTTATTGGGCTGTATATTTCGAATACCTTCATAAAGGTCATCTATTTCGGTAATATGTTTGTTATTGCCCGATAAAGCATGGAAAACCTCAATAAATATCTTGTTATTGGCTTCAGTATCATGAACTTTTAAGAGGTAATCATAGGCGACATTTCTAAATAGATTGTCTTTCAATTCTTTTTCTTCAACAAGGCTATCAATAAGCTTTAATTTATGTTTGTTGAAGTGTAGATGGTTCTTGACCATTTTATCCTTTATATCGCACCCATTGGAACACGACATAGAAGATAAATTCCCAAAATGATTAACCATGTATTCATAATAGGGTCTTAGATAGGTGAAGTTTTTATTATTGTAAGTAAGGTCTTTACGATAATCGTAAAATTCTTTTGGTAATTTAGGAACCTCTTTTTTTGCCGATAGTTTCTTATGCCTAAAGGGGTATCGCTCCTTATATGTAGCATATTTATAAACAATATTGGCCTTTGCAATTTGTAATGCTTTTTCGGAAATATTTGATTCTAGGGTCAGTTCATTTAATAAATCTAACTTAAGCTGTTCCAGGGAATCTATCTTACGGCTAAAACTTTCTGCGTCGACACTATATAACCTATCAATAAGACCTTTTTCACCTTCATTGGCCAAAAAGATCTCCATCATAAAGTTGTTGATTTCCTCACCAGGACCTGAATACACCAGTGATTCATCAAAATCCACCGTATTTAATCTAATTATTAAAGAATCTCCTTTTTCGAGGTATACATATTGATATTCCGGAGCATGATTAAAATGATAGAGGCCATCCTCAATAGAATCTAGCTTAAAAGAGAACATCCTATTTTTATCCAGGGAAGAGGAGTCAATAAATACATCGCCCTTATACAGAACTACATGGTCGCTGGTTGGGTTGACAATTTCCCCGCTGAAAAAAACGTTGGGAGAAACTTCTTTGTTTTCATTACAACCTGCCAATATGAAAAGAAATAGATAAAGTAATTTTTTATTCATATAAACATATCTCATACATCCCAACAAAATTAAGCATCCCTTGAGGTCTATCCTGTTAATTGTGAGTTAAAAAATCGGGTCTTACGTTAAGATATTGCTAGGATTTTGATTCAAAGTTTATTGGTCTATAGATATTAAAATGTCTATTTTTGCACGAATTTTAAAAAAGGCGATTATGTTATCGGTTTCAAATTTATCAGTACAATTTGGTAAACGTGTTTTGTTCGATGAAGTAAATGTTTCATTTACTCAAGGAAACTGTTATGGGGTGATAGGTGCGAATGGTGCGGGGAAAAGTACCTTTCTAAAGATATTATCTGGGCAAATAGATGCTACTTCAGGTCATGTTCACTTGGAGCCTGGTAAGCGAATGTCAATTTTAGAGCAAAACCATAATGCTTATGATGAAAGCACGGTAATAGAGACTGTTGTGATGGGTAATAAACCACTATTCGCTATTAAGAATGAGATTGACGCCTTATATGCCGACTATACTGACGCAAATGCTGATAAAATAGGAGAGCTACAGGTACAGTTTGAAGAAATGAATGGCTGGAATGCCGATAGTGATGCCGCAGCATTATTATCTAATTTGGGTATTCATGAAGAATTGCATTATACGCTCATGGCCGACATGGATTCCAAACTAAAAGTAAGGGTTCTGCTTGCACAGGCATTATTTGGTAATCCTGACGTTTTGATAATGGATGAACCTACCAATGATTTAGATTATGAGACCATCAGTTGGTTAGAGAACTTTTTGGCAGATTATGAAAATACGGTAATCGTAGTTTCCCATGACCGTCATTTCCTCGACGCTGTTTGTACCCATATTGCGGATATAGATTTTGGTAAAATGAGCTTATTCTCCGGTAACTATACTTTCTGGTATGAAAGCAGCCAATTGGCAGCTCGCCAGAGAGCACAACAGAATAAGAAAGCTGAGGAAAAAGCAAAGGAATTACAGGAGTTCATTATGCGATTTAGCGCCAATGTCGCTAAAAGCAAGCAAGCCACTTCACGTAAAAAAATGCTCTCTAAATTAAAGGTTGAAGATATTAAACCATCAAGTAGAAGGTATCCGGCATTGATTTTTGACCGAGAGCGAGTAGCCGGTGATCAAATCTTGAATATTGAAGGGTTATCAGCTATTTCCGAGGACGGTGATCTTTTATTTAAAAATGTGAATATTAACTTGGCTAAGGGAGATAAGGTAGCCATTCTTTCGAGAGATTCAAGGGCAACAACGGCCTTTTATGAAATATTGAATTCAAATAAAAAACAAGATAGCGGTAATTTTCAATGGGGCGTTACAACGACCCAATCTTACTTGCCCGCAGATAATTCGTCATTTTTCAATACCGATATGAATCTAGTAGATTGGCTACGCCAATGGGCGAAAACCGAGGAAGAACGTGAAGAAGTATATATACGTGGGTTTTTAGGAAAAATGCTATTTAGTGGAGAAGAAGCTTTAAAAAAATGCACGGTACTTTCTGGAGGCGAAAAAGTGCGCTGTATGCTTAGTAGAATGATGATGCTAAGGGCGAATGTTGTAATGCTTGATGAACCAACGAACCATCTTGACCTTGAAAGTATTACTGCATTCAACAATTCACTAAAGAATTTTAAAGGAACTGTACTGTTTACCACACACGATCATGAATTCGCCCAAACTGTTGCAGATCGTATCATAGAATTGACGCCTAAGGGCAACATTGACCGATATTTAACGTTTGATGAGTATATGTCTGATAAGGCTATAAAGGAGCAGCGCAATAAAATGTACGCGGTGCCTGTATAGTTTTATCGCCCCAAAATCTCACATTATGAAAACCTACAGCATTATTTATGCTCTTTTGGCATTGGTAGTCATTGGTTGTAGTACATCAAGCGATTCTGATTCTATAGAAGAAATCGGTGATAAAGAGACTTTTTTCAATGCCGATTATGTATTGCTTCAAGAAAGTAATGGTGTTCTATCAGCCCAGCTCCTGAAAAGTAGTGAGACCCGAATTGATCTGAGTCAATTTGAAAGTACATTTTCCAATGTGCCCCAGACAAATGTTTTGTTCTCCAAGGGATCAATTTTTGCGAGTTATAGTCAGTTAACAGATTGTGATGGACAAGTAACCATTCATGATTTTGAAGATGATACATCAGAAATTATTCCGCTTTTTGAAGATTTAGTAGCGTGTGACTTGTCCGTAACTTCAATCAACATTAATGGTAACCTGCTGTATGTGACATACGTCTTGGAAGAGGTCTCTGAACCAAATACGTATTTTGCCCGAGCGATTGACCTATCTATTTCAGAAGAAAATATTGTAGATGTAGAATTAGATAAAAAGCCCACCCAGATGGTATTTACTAACGGTAGACTGTTTGTATTGACCATTGACTTGGAAATTACCGATGAGTATTCACTTGCAGTTATTGACGATGCCAGTACTATGGTAATCCATGAAATTAGCTTGGGGTATGATGTTGAACGGATTTTCGCAGATTCGAATCAAAATATGATTATTTCGTATCCAGAATTGCATACAGTTTTAAATTCTGATACTATGGGTGTTGTGTACACCAGCTATGAAGCGGGTAAAGAGCCCATGTTCTATGATGATAAATTCAGTTGCTTTGATAGTCAGGGACGGTTATTCTATAAGAAACCAGTCGAAGAAGAGGTTTATTCAAATATCCCGGCCATCTACGATTTTTCAAAAAACCTGACAATCTTATATTTTTATGAAAATTTCTTGACGGCATCGCAATTGGAATTTGAATACAAAATAGGGGATACCACAATGGTAAGTTATGACGATACCAATAGTATTATGTTTGTGGGTTACCGAAAAATAGATGATAGCAATAAAGGTGGGCTTTTGAGAATACAACTAGAGCCAGTACCGGAATTACTTGATAATCTTGATTTAGATGCGGTACCTTATCATATTTTTTATCAATAGGGCAGGGTTGACTTAAGCATTGTAATACTTACTTCTCCAAATAGCTTTGCTGAAGTTTTTTCCCTTTGAGAAACCATAAAAGATAACAATTGCGGCAATAGATTTAAACATAAAGAAGAATAGAATCCAGAATTCATAGCCAAATGAAGTCTTCGTAAAAAGACCCATGGGAAGCATCAAGGTTACAAAATAGCTTATTATGAAAACGGTCAGGGTGAGGTTCACAATATTTTTAAACGGCCACATGAGGGCCTTTCTCAAAGGGTGCAAGTCATTGCCCCATTTATGAATGAAATAAAAGTAATCATTCCCGAGAGGTACAAATAATAATGGATCGTTCTTGTCTTTTAGTTTGAAAAGTTTGGAAGGTGCCACAATTTTAAATCCTTTTAATTGTGTTTCATGCTCCTTTTCAAGTTGCTTTATTTTTGAAATTGCAATGGGTGGAATATCACCTTTGAAGTACTTTGAATCTAAAAACCGAAGCCGATAGTCAATGCAAATATTCTTGATATGGGTCAGATGATAGATGTTCCCAGACGCCAATAAATCAAAATTGAAGTCATTTGTTGCATATGATTTCCCCCTTGTAATTTGTTGTTTTATACTTTGGTAATGCGCTTCATTGGCTCTAATAATACCATCGATTACTCTCTGAACATCGATAGTATCTATACCTTTCATCTTTTCACGATCTAAAGCCTTTTCTAAATTGGTTCTTTCTAATAGCATTCTTATTCAATTATTTTTTTTCAAATTTAAAAAAAATCATTTTGTACAAAATTTCACAATCTAAATAATAAAATGTTAATAAAATGTTAAAATCTATGAACTGCATTTTGAACAGCATTCTGCAAGCATTTATGTTGTATATTGGCGGAGATTCGATACCGTTTATCGGATTTTTATTATCAAGCCCTTAATAGAACCTAAATGAAATGTTATGTCCCCCAGGTGGCCTTGCTCGCCCTTTTTTTGACTTTCTTTGCCTCTGCCCAAGATCAATTTTCAAGTTCAGATAGTAAATTCCTCGCGATGGATATTGAAAAATCCATAATAACGAACACTGAAAATTTAAAAAACCATACCACCTTATTAGCAGCGATGAAAGCCGCTGATATGGATAAGATTTTAAGTTATCATGGCCCCTTTACTGTCTTTGCTCCATCTGATATGGCCTTCAATACTTTATTTTCAAATACTTCATCAGATCTTTTAGACCCAAAGAACAAAGAAGAATTGAAGGCCCTTTTAAGATATCATATTGTCGCAGGTGAGTTTACAGCATCAAAAATCTTGAAGGCCATGTGCAGCGGTAAAGGCAAAGCGGTATTCACTACGGTGCAAGGCGAGAAGCTAACGGCTACTATGAAGGGTATAGACATTATCCTGACTGATACTATGGGTAATTCCGCCAAGATAATTGCAGCGGATGCCAACCAATGTAATGGTGTAATGCACGAAATAGATAGTGTTATCCTGCCAAAGCGAATACGTCTTTTACCTTAGTTCAGCACCTAGTTCTTTCTCGTACTTCTGCTGAAGTTTTGACATTATTTTATCAATCTGTTTATCCGTAAGTGTTTTTTTGTCATCTTGCAATGTAAAACTTACCGCATACGATTTCTTATTTTCGGGCAGTTTATCTCCTGTATACACGTCGAACAAATTCACTTTCGTCAAAAGATTTCTTTCCGTTTGAAAGGCAATATCATGAATAGCCTTAAAACTGACATTAGTGTCCAAGAGCAAAGCGAAATCCCTTTTTACTTCAGGATATTTAGGAATAGCTTTGAACTTTACTTCTGTTTTAGGGACCAGGTCAATGATGATATCCCAATTAAAATCAGCGAATAAGACTTCTTGTTTTATATCAAAATTTTTGGCCAGGGATTTATTAACAACACCAAAATCGACTATTTTCTTTTTCTTGGAAACCAATGTCAACCCTTCAGAAAACAAGGTTCCTTCCAAAGGACGTGAATGGTAACTAGGGACTCCTAATCGTTTCAAAACGTTTTCGATAACCGCTTTAAAAAAGAAGAAATCGGTTTGTTTTGAAGGTGATGCCCATCCAGTTTTGTTCCTGTTACCTGTAACCAACAGACTTAGGTGCTTGTTTTCAACTCGTTCATCTTTATAACCATGATATGTTTTCCCGAATTCAAAAAACCTAAGGTTCTGGTTTTTTCTATTGATATTATATGAAATAGTCTCTAATCCATTTAACAACATGCTCTGCCGCATTGCAGATAATTCAGTGCTTAAAGGATTGAGCATGACCACGGATTGTTCTTCCTTCAATTCATCAATCAAATTAATATATTCAGGGGAGGTAAGACTGTTGGTCATTATTTCATAAAACCCTCTTGATGCCAGGAAATCCCCGATTTTATCTTGTAAGTTATAATCTTCGTATTTTGAAATAGGAGCTATAGAAGCGTTTAATTTTTCTTTAAAATCTATATTATTATAGCCATAAACCCTGAGTATTTCCTCGATAACATCAACCTCTCGCTGCACATCGACCCTATACGAAGGTATAACCAAGCCCATACCGGTTTCGGTAACATTCTTGACTTTTATTTCAAGCGAAGCAAGTATTGATTTAATCGTATCTCTTGGAATTTCCTGCCCGATTAACTTAAAAATTTTATCGAAAGATAAGAATACCTGAAAGTCTGCCTTCTTGTTCGGATATAAATCAATAATATCAGAGGTAATATCACCACCGGTAATTTCCTTTATCAAAAGTGCAGCCCGTTTTAGACTAAATTCAACGTTTTCAATATCGATGCCACGTTCAAACCTGAATGAAGCGTCTGTATTTAAGCCATGTCTTTTCGCTGTTTTTCGAATAGAAATAGGGTCAAAGTAGGCACTTTCCAAAAATATAGATTTTGTGTTCTCAGTTACCCCCGTGTTTATTCCTCCAAAAACGCCTGCAATACACATCGGCTTTTCACCATCGCAGATCATTAGATCTTCTACATGTAAATCTCTTTCAATGCCATCCAATGTCATAAACTTAGTTCCTTCTGGCATGGTCTTGACAATAACCTTCTTTCCAAAAATCCGGTCTGCATCAAAGGCATGTAGCGGTTGTCCCATTTCATGTAACACGTAATTGGTTGCATCTACGATGTTATTGATCGGACTAAGACCAATGGCCTTTAGCCTATCCTTAAGCCAATTCGGTGAAGGTTGAACAATTAAATTGCTTATGGTTACACCACAATATCTTGGTGCTAATGCATTATCCTCAACCGAAACATCCAGTTTTAATGACCTATCGGTTATATTAAAATGACTTGTTGAGGGGGTTATCAGCTCAATTTCTATTTCTTGTTGCTTTAGTCCTGCCTTTAAATCCCTGGCTACACCGTAATGACTCATTGCATCGGCCCTATTGGGGGTTAGACCAATTTCAAATACCTCGTCTTTTTCCAATTCAAAAACTTCGGCACAAGGCGTACCAGGTTTTAATGAATCGCTCAATACCATAATACCTTCATGACTATCACCTAGCCCTAATTCGTCTTCGGCACAGATCATTCCTTGACTTTCTTCACCTCGGATTTTACCTTTCTTAATGATGAAAGGTTCCCCTTCTTTTGAATAAAGGGTTGTACCAATAGTAGCAACAGGAACTTTTTGCCCTTTGGCAACATTATTTGCGCCACAGACAATTTGCAAGATACGTTCTTGACCTATATCTACAGTGGTCAATTTTAATCTGTCGGCGTTCGGATGCTTATCACAGGTCAGTACATGCCCAACAACAATACCCTTTAGTGCTCCTTTAACCGTTTCATAAGGCGCCACGCCCTCAACTTCAAGCCCTAAATCGGTTAAAAGTTCTGCGGTCTGTTTTGAGTCCCAATCTATGTTCAGGAATTGTTTTAACCAGTTGTAAGAAATTTTCATTGGTCGTATTTAAAGCTGGTAAAGATAAAACAATGAAGTAAGACATTCAATATTGCAGCAATTGAATTGTTTTAATTTTTTCATGTAAGTTATTATACTTTAATTCGATACTAATAATTAAAATCGGTTATATGCTAAAAATCGGACTATTTATAGGATTCATGCTTTTGATATCATCCTGCGATAATTCAAAATCCCCAGAATTGTCCGAAGGGATTTGGTTGGGTGAATTGGAAGTTCAGGACAGTGAAATCCTACCTTTTAACTTTCAACTGGGAAGAAATGAAACAGGGAAGTTGCTAATAGACATCTACAATGCCTCTGAAGTAATAAAGGTTGATGAAGTCA
>JABDKZ010000166.1 GCA_013001935.1 Maribacter sp. | reverse complement strand
TGATGGCAGTGTATATGATATAAAAGCCTTGACACCTGAAGGTGATACTCTAGATGTAAAGGGGGTCAGTAGAACTAAAAACATCATCCATATTAAGGCGATTAATAAAGCCGGTGAATTTTATGGTATAAAGGCGATTTCACCTGAAGGAAAGCTCAATGATGTAAAAGGGGTGAAAATGACCGATGAACAGACCGAGGTTTTGATCAATGGCCACGCAGTATATGCCCATATTAAAGCAATTCCACAAGCAGGTATGGCCAGTAATAACGGCCAATGGCATATAAAGGCCTTTCACCCAAAGGGTATTACCTTAGATATTAAGGCATTTGACCCTGAAGGTAAAAAATATGATGTGAAGGCTATACAAGATTCCTTTCAACGCAGCATGTTGGATATCAAGGCAATTGACGGAAATACCCTTCTGCCCATAAAAATGATCGTGAGTGAGGATAAGTACGCTCCGATTAAAGCTATTTCAGAAGATGGGCTCTTATTTGATGTAAAAGCCCTAACCCCTGATGGAAGAAAATTGGATGTGAAAGGCGTACAGCGTGTGGGCAACTTAATACATGTAAAAGCAATAAACAAAGACGGTGATTTCTATGGTATTAAGGCTATTTCCCCAGATGGTGAACTCAATGATGTTAAAGGGGTAAAAATTAATAAAGTCGATTTGGAGACCGAAATCAACGGTCAAAAGGTCTTTGCCCATATAAAAGCACTTCCACAGGCTTATTAAACCAATTAAACTTAAATAGATAAGAAGAGGGCTCATCGTAGCCCTCTTTTTTCGTGAATTCATGAAATAAAAGGGCTATTAACGCATTTCAACGAATAATTTAAGAATATCTATAAAATGGGTAGGGTATTTCCCAAATTTGTTGTTGTACAACGAATAAACCTATTCTA
Organism: Maribacter sp.; assembly: GCA_013001935.1. Taxonomy (GTDB): domain Bacteria; phylum Bacteroidota; class Bacteroidia; order Flavobacteriales; family Flavobacteriaceae; genus Maribacter_A. Next base: position 1,932 of record JABDKZ010000166.1, on the reverse strand, counting down.
ATTGGTTTAAACCTACGTATAATTTTAAAAATCAAAATTATGAAAATCAAAAACCTGTTTATTGTATTATTTGTTGCTGTGACCTTTTTGTATAGCTGTACAGAAAGTGATGACAATGGAAGTGATATGGGAAAACTTACAGTACAAATTACCGATGCTCCTTTTCCACACGATTTGGTAGCTGAAGCCAATGTTACTATTTATAAAATTGAGGGCCGCTTTAAAAGCGATGAGATGGAGATGGATTCTGAAGAGGCTGAATCCGGCGAGAGTGATGAAGATAAGGAAGGGTACAAATTCGTTACGCTTATGAAGGAAGAAATTAAATTGAATCTTTTGGATTTGACGAACGGCACTACCGAGCAGCTTGCTGATCTTGAAGTTCCAGCTGGTACTTATGATTTGTTAAGGGTGTACGCCAAAGGCATCAATGTTGTCCTTGTGGATAGTACAACCTACGATTTAAAGGTTCCTAGTGGCCAACAATCAGGCATCAAAGTATTTATTAAACCTGGAATTGAAGTACGTGGCGGGCTTACGGCCGACTTATTACTTGATTTTGATGTAAGTAGGTCTTTCGTTCCCAAGGGCAATAGAAATGATTTGTCAGGTATTAAGGGCTTTAATTTTAAGCCAGTGATTAAAGCATGTAATATTTCGACTGCTGGCACTTTGTCAGGATTTATTTATACCATTGAGGAAGAGGAAAAAGTAGGTTTGGAAGGTGCACAAATTGAAATTTACGCGGCTGACACCTTGAATACCACTGCTTTTAGTGATGCAACGGGAGCTTATACCGTATTGGGCCTTACTGCCGGTACTTATGACGTAGCTGTGGAATTGGACAAATATGAAATGCAAACTGCAGAGGATGTGGAGATAACTGCAGCCAATAAGACCATTGTGGATTTTGAACTAAGCGCGATACCCTAAAAAGTACTGATTCAGATTTTCAAAGGTGGACCAATCAGGTCCACCTTTTTTATTTTCCATTATAAATAGCAACTCCAAGGATATTCATTATATTGACTTCTAAATAGACCGAAAACACCTAATGCCTAAATCCCAAAGTCCAATTCTCATCATTCTTGCGTTTTTCTCTATTTATGTCATTTGGGGCTCAACCTATTTATTGAATAAGATTGCCGTAAGCGAATTACCACCATTCCTACTGGCAGGTATTCGTTTTACTGTTGCAAGTATACTTATCTTCATCATTGCCAAAGTTATGGGTAAGAGTATTGCGATTTCCAAGCGACAATTAAAGAATACAATAATTGCCGGGTTTTTGTTTTTAACATTTGGTAATGGGGTAGTGGTTTGGGCCTTAAAATATGTGGATAGTGGTTTTGCGGCATTGGAAATCTCGGCCCAACCCCTAATCATCCTTTTGATGATGCGCATGTTACAAGGAAAGAAAATCCAATTGATGTCGGTTTTTGGGGTTATTTTGGGTTTTATCGGCATCTATCTCTTGGTAAGTCAAAAGCAGATTATCAGTCAGGAAAACTCCATGTTGGGTGTACTTATGATATTCGCTTGTATGCTGAGTTGGGGGTATGCAAGCTTGTTCGTCGGGAAGGCCGATCTACCCCGTAATTATTTCGTAAATACCGGGTATCAAATGTTGTGCGGGGGCATTATGTTACTGATATCGAGTTTGATTTTTCGCGAACAGTGGACATCTCCCTTTGCTTGGAGCAGCTCGGTTACATATTCCCTACTATTGCTTATTGTTTTTGGTAGCATCGTAGCGTTTACCTCATTTAATTACCTTTTAAAAGTTGTTTCTCCTGAAAAAGTAGCGACATCGACCTATGTTAACCCTATTATTGCATTGGCTTTAGGCTGGTATTTTTTAAATGAACAAATAACGGCACAATCGATCATCGCAGCGGTTATTTTATTAACAGGGGTTTACTTTATAAATAC
>JABDKZ010000139.1 GCA_013001935.1 Maribacter sp. | reverse complement strand
CCATACTTGTTACCCCTTTTACTACCTGTTCAGCGAGGTTACCTGTCTACCTAATCATTATAGCGCTGGTTATTCCCGAAGGTCGTTTTCTAGGTTTGGGTTACCAGGCCTTGACCTTAATGCTCCTGTATTTAATAGGCTTTGTTGCTGCCATACTATCGGCTATGGTACTCAATAAGATATTGAAAATAAGAAGCCGAACGTTTTTTGTGGTCGAAATGCCAAGCTACAAGCTTCCTTTACTAAAAAATGTAGCCTATACCGTATGGGAAAAAACCAAAAGCTTTGTCTTTGGTGCAGGTAAGATCATTTTGGCCATATCGATTATTTTATGGTTTTTGGGATCAAATGGTATAACCGATAAGTATGAGAACGCAGCATCGATTATTGAAAATCGGATTCAAACCGATGGGTTTAGCACATACAACCAAAAAAGCATAGAAAATGATCTCGCTGAATATGAAAATGCCCTGAATGATAGCATGGCCAAAGCCGGTTACCCTATGAATACCCAACAAGTCGCGGATTCAGTAAACCAATTTAAAACTGTATTGCATGAAAAGGCCAAAAATCAAGAAATAGCAAGTTACAAGCTCGAAAATTCGTATATAGGAAATATGGGTAAGGCCATTGAACCCATGGTAAAACCCCTGGGATATGACTGGAAGATCGGTATTGCACTTATAACATCATTTGCGGCCCGGGAAGTTTTTGTAAGTACATTGGCAACCATTTACAGCGTTGGAAGTGATGAGGAGGATACTATAAAACACCGTATGGCGGCAGAAGTGAATGCCGATACCAAAAAGCCCTTATTCAACCTATCATCGGGTATATCACTATTGCTCTTTTATGCTTTCGCCATGCAATGCATGAGCACCTTGGCTATTGTTAAAAGAGAGACCAACTCATGGAAATGGCCGGCGGCCCAACTCGTTTTTATGAGTCTTTTTGCCTATATTGTAGCATTGATTGCTTATCAAATTCTAAAGTAATATGGCCTTGTTTCAAGAAATATTGGTTTATATCATCTTATTTGTGGCCATCGCCTATATCGCAAAGAAATTCTTCTTGCCAAAATCGCTTTTCACATCAAAAAAAGACGCATCGAAGATTTGTGGGGAAAAAGATTGCGGCTGTCATTGAAGCTACAGCAAGTACAACGTAACAAAAACCAATTACTATCGTCTTCCTATTTTGGGCCAAGCTCTTAAAAAAAAGATAAATCTGTCATAAAGAAAATAAAAAGGTGGCAGACAACTATATTACAATGCTTTAGTTTGTTGACAACTAATCAATGATAAATCATGAGTAAAATTCTTCTGTGGATCATAGCAACCCTAATTTCAGTTTTTTTCGCTACCGTCCAGAGCCAAACCCTTAGCTCACGTATTTTGGATTCGGTTACCCTAGAACCAATTCCGTATGTAACCGTTCAGCTGAAGAAAAAAGGAGTAATCACCAATGAGGAAGGGCGTTTCAGTTTTTTATTGGACGGTAAAACCACAGCAACAGATTCACTTTTTATCTCTTGTATCGGCTACGCATCAATTGGCAAACCGCTAAGTCAATTTTCAGAAAATGTTATCTATTTAAGTCCAAAAGCAATTGAGCTGAGCCCTGTAATAGTTACAAACAGGAATTATTCCGCTGAAGAGATCATTGATTTGGTCAAGGATAATCTAGCGGGCAATTACAATACGGAACTTAGTAAGAAAAGAATGTTCGTAAGGGACTCTTATTTTCAGGAATTTAGTAAAACAGACTACACTTTTGTTAAATCAACAATTAAGGAATTGAATAAAAAATTCCTGGATAGCGTCTTGCAAACCTTACCCAAAAAGTCTAGCTATTATACAGAAATATTGTGCGACTTTTATATGAACCATGAAGACGAAGATCAGAAAATGGATCTTATAAAGGCCTCTGAACTCTATGATAAAAGTAAAGAGCTCGATTATTCGAAGCTTGAGGAAAAATTCAATGAAATTATAAAGTCGAATATAAAACGTGATTCCTATTTTAAGATAAAATCTGGGTTATTCGGGGTTAAAATCGATGGTGAGGATTTTGATGAAATCTTTGAAAGTGAAATAGATTCAACCGATGCAGTCGCCTTAAAAAAGGAGTTGGAAGAAAAGAAGAAGAATGAGGAAGAGCGTAAGACCAATTTTGCCAAGTATAGAAAACGAGCCATTGTCGGAATGATGGAGGGCATGTTTTTTAATGAGGACACCCATCTCAATTTCATTAATAAATCAAGAAAATACAAATTCAGCATAACTGACTTTACTTATTTGGGCGAGGATGCTGTTTATATTCTTGATTTTGAGCCTAAAGGTTCAGCCGATTACAAAGGCAGGCTCTATATTAATTCAGATGATTTTGCCGTCATACGCTTAGACTATGAGAATGTAAAGCCCATAAAGAAATTCAACTTGCTCGGTATTTCAATGAAACAATATTTAGGTAAGGGGAAAATGATCTTTAACAAGGCTGCAAATGACAAATATGACCTTCGTTACCTGGAGCAGGAAGATGGTACACGGGTAGGTATTCGTAGACCTTTGAAGATCATTGAAAAAAACAGGCACGTTAAAGGAAGAAACAAACAAAATGAACTTTCGGTGAAGATAGATATGGCTACGGTAGGTGTAAATAAGCACGAGATCATTGTTTTTGACACTGAACCCCTATCCAAATCAGCCTATGACACCTTTACAGAAAATAATACGGTTTTACCGACCTACATGCCCAATTACAATCCAGAATTTTGGAAAGGATATACCATCATAGAGCCCAATCAGGCCATTAGGGAGTTTACCTCAGAAGAAGAAATTGCAAAATAGATTTTTTATACAAAATTGCCGATAAAAGAGTACAGTAAAAGTCCCCAGCCAGCTACTAAAAGCAGACCTCCCAAGGGGGTTATGGGTCCTATTAATTTCATGTTCTTCCCTTTGGATTTGCCGATAACCAGCACATAGATACTGAATGAAAACAATAGAATTCCGAAGATAAAACAATAGACCATATACTTTTCCAATGCAGTTTCCAAGTTTAGATTAAAGCTCAAGACCAACAACAGAATCGCGTGGTACATTTGATACTTGACACCAGTCTCAAAACTCTTTAATTGATCAATGTCTAATGACTTTTTTAAGGCGTGGGCGCCAAAGGCACCAAAAATAACTGCCAATAAACCAAAAAGTGCACCTACGCCTTGAGCTAAAAGAACCATATACTTTTTTTGGCAATATATAAATTCTTTCAGCACCTTAGAATTACTATTTCAATAAATACAAAACATTGGGAATTAAATTACTTATCTTGTCCTGACAATGCTTCCATTATGAAAAAAATAGGTTTACTACTCTTCTTCAGTGTTGCGTTTATGCTTTCCAGTTGTAATTCATCTAAAACGGCTAGCAATACAAAATCTGACCTGAATAAAGAATTAAATGAAAAGAACAAAGGGAACATCTCCCTTTTAGAACGCATTCGGAGAAAGCCAGGCATCATGATAAGGGGTGGTGTACCTATACTCAACAAAACTTCTAACTCCTTTTCCCAGGGGAATCCGGAACCGCTCTATGTGCTAAATTCGTATGTTGTTGGCAGTTCTTTTAGATCAGTGGATCAATTGGTCGATAATTTTAATGTAAAGGAAATTAAGGTGCTTTCAGGGCCCGACGCCTCCGAATATGGTTCAAGAGGAGCCAATGGTGTCATCGTAATCATCACATACAATTAATTCGCCCAAGGATAATTAGCAGAACTTAGTATTAAAGAGATAGGGTTTGCCGTTAACTCGTTTTCTTTTTTGTGTATCCTCTTTTAATCAGGCTTCGTTATCTTACCCTTTAAAAGCCTGAATAATTCTTGGGTCTTTACGCTATCCGCATAGTTTATATACAGCTTGGACGAATCGTTGTAGACCACTTTTATTTTTTGGTCGGATAGATTGTCTACATAAACATGTACTTTTTTATCTGTTAACGAATCTTTGAACTCCCTAAAAAGACCTTTTTCCTTTTCTAGCACAGAAAAACCATTAAGCCTATCCATAGGAGGTATTTTACTTACAAAGACTACACTATCCAAGGCTGAATATCTCAACTTTTTATAGTAAAACCCGGATAGTATTTTAAATTCATCGGGTTCAATTTTTGTCCAGTTTTTATAATGCAGTACAAAAGCCATTAGGCAGACCAAGATCGTTATAACTAGGATCACATTCCAAAAGGGATTTCTTTTTTTCACCTTTTCACTTATTTTCTATCTTCCTGTATTTGTCGAACCAGGCCAAAGTATGTGCAATTTTAGTGATCAAATTACTGGGTTTATTGGCAATCCCATGACTTGCGCCGGGGATTTCCACAAAAACGGTTTCCTTTTTTCTCAATTTAAGGGCGTGATACAATTGCTTTGCCTCACTTGGCGGTGTTCTTAAATCATTCATGCCTACCATGACCATTGTGGGGGTTTCAATATTACCAACGAGTGAAAGTGGGGAAAATTTCCAATAGCCTTCAAAATTCTCCCAGGGTTGGCCAGGATAGCGCGAATTGGCGTAGCCAAAATAATTATCGGCTACAAGGGTTTTGCTAATCCAGTTCATTACTGGTTTGGCAACTACGGCGGCCTCAAATCTGTTGTTTTTTCCGATTATCCATGCAGTCATAATTCCTCCTGCGCTTCCGCCAGTAACGAATAATTGATCTTCATGGGCTATACCTTTGGCAATGCAATGATCCACCCCATCCATAACATCATGGTAGTCATCGCCCGGGTAATTATTATAAAGCAAATTCCCAAATTCCTCACCATAACTTGTACTTCCCCTGGCATTGGGATAGAAAACAATATAACCTGCAGCGGCGTACAATTGCATCTCTACTGAAAACCGATCGCCATAATTTAAAATAGGCCCCCCATGGTTCTCAATC
>JABDKZ010000131.1 GCA_013001935.1 Maribacter sp. | reverse complement strand
TATTGAGGAACTGGCTGAAAAGGCTGATTTCTTGGAAGTCGCTTATTTATTGATTTTTGGCGAACTGCCAAACAAGGAACAGTTAGAAAAATTTGATTTTGATATTAAAGCGGAATCCCATGTAGATGAGGAAATGAAGAAAATATTGGATGGTTTTCCAAAATCGGCGCATCCAATGGGTGTTTTGTCATCACTGACCAGTGCATTGATTGCTTTTAATCCATCATCAGTCAATGTTTCTTCCGAAATAGAAATGTATAATGCAATTGTAAGACTTTTGGCAAAATTCCCAGTCTTAGTGGCCTGGGCCATGCGCAAGAAAAAGGGATTACCCCTTGATTATGGGGACGATAATTTGGAGTATGTCGAAAATCTTCATAAGATGATGTTCAAAAGACCCAACAAAGAGTATGAAAAGAACAAAATCGTAATAGATGCCCTTAATAAATTACTAATCTTACATGCCGATCATGAGCAAAACTGTTCAACCTCTACGGTGCGAATTACTGGATCTTCACATGCCGGATTGTTTGTTTCCTTGTCTGCTGGTATTTCTGCACTTTGGGGGCCATTACATGGGGGTGCAAACCAAGCGGTTCTAGAGATGCTTGAAGCAATCGATGAAGATGGTGGCGATACCCAAAAATATATGAATAAAGCAAAGGACAAAAACGATCCTTTTAGGTTAATGGGTTTTGGGCATAGGGTGTATAAGAATTTTGATCCTAGGGCAAAAATCCTGAAAAGGGCAGCGGATGAAGTCTTGGGTGATTTAGGTATAGAAGATCCAATTTTAGACGTAGCAAAAGGATTGGAAAAAGTTGCCTTAGAGGATCAATATTTTGTTATAGAAAACTATATCCTAATGTTGATTTCTACTCGGGTATTATTTATCGTGCTCTGGGTATTCCAACAGAAATGTTCACGGTAATGTTTGCCATGGGCCGACTTCCCGGATGGATTGCGCACTGGAGGGAAATGCGTTTGCGAAATGAGCCTATTGGCCGTCCAAGGCAGGTATATATTGGGGAGACTACAAGACCCTTGGTTCCCTTGAAAAAAAGATAATCAATTTTTAATATCAAAAGTAAACCACCTTTTTAATTTGGAATTAGGTGGTTTTTTGTTGTCCTCAAGACTGATTTCCTATATTTGCGCAAAATACAGGTATGCTATATTTAAACATAAAGGACGAAACTTCGAAATTAAGGGCTGTGGTACTAGGGATTGCCAAAAACAGTGGCCCTGTTCCCAAACCTGAAGATGCCTATGATCCAAAATCCTTGGAACATATTCTTGCTGGCACTTACCCCAAAGAGGAGGACATGATAAAGGAAATGGAAGCCTTTGTAAAGGTTTTTAAAAAACACGGTGTTGAAGTGTTCAGACCTGAGGTAATAGAAGATTGTAATCAGATATTTTCAAGGGATATAGCTTTTGTAATCGATAACAAAATGATCAAGGCCAATATTCTTCCCCATCGCGAAGAAGAATTTGAGGCCATTCTTCATGTCCTGGATCGAATTGAACCCGAGAATATTTTATATCCACCAGATGAGGTGCATATTGAAGGTGGTGATGTCATGCCATGGAATGAGTATATTTTCATTGGCACCTATACAGGTAAGGATTATCCGGATTATATTACCGCACGAACCAATTGGGAAGGTGTAGAATATATCAAGAAAATGTTTCCAAAGAGAAAAGTAAAATCATTTGAGCTTCGTAAGTGTATTGTAAACCCTAAGGAAAATGCATTACACTTGGATTGTTGTTTTCAGCCGGTGGGTAAAGACATGGCCATATTGCATAAAAATGGATTTCTTGTTGAGGAGGAATATGAGTGGTTAGTAAACTACTTCGGTAAGGAAAATATATTTGAAATCACTGCCGATGAAATGTATCAAATGTGCAGTAATGTGTTTTCAATCTCACCGAACGTTGTTGTTTCTGAACGCAATTTTACCCGTCTAAACACATGGCTTAGAGAGCAAGGCTTCATCGTTGAGGAAATACCCTATGCGGAAGTTTCAAAGCAAGGCGGTCTCTTACGTTGCAGTACCTTACCCTTGATTCGGGAATAAATTGGTTTAGTACATCTTTATACGCTTTTTAGCGTATAAATAATCAATACTTTGGGTAAAAAATTAATTTTATCCTAAACACTCAATTTTTGACAATGCAAATTACAAATACGATTTTAATGATTCGCCCTGTGAACTTTCGTATGAACGAACAGACTGCAGTGAACAATTATTTTATGGAGGAAATGGATTTAAAAAACAAATCCATCAATGAAAAGGCGCAAGAAGAATTCGATGCATTCGTAAGGGTTTTAAGAGCTAAAGGAGTTAATGTAATTGTAATAGATGATAAGAAAGACCCCGATACCCCTGATTCTATTTTCCCAAATAACTGGATTTCTTTTCATACTAGTGGTAATGTAGCTATTTATCCAATGTATGCTGAAAATAGAAGGCTGGAAAGACGCGAAGATATCTTTGATATTTTGGAAGAACAAGGTTTTATAATTAATGATATCATCGATTATACTTCTGCTGAGGAGGAAGGGGTGTTTTTAGAAGGTACAGGAAGTATTCTAAAAGATAGAGTAAAACAAAAGGCGTATTGCGCATTATCAGAAAGGGCGCACGAAGAATTATTTATCGAGTTTTGCGAAGATTTCGATTGTTTCCCTGTTATTTTTACCGCGTATCAGACTGTGAACGGGGAACGTTTGCCTATATACCATACCAATGTGATGATGGCCATGGCAGAAGATTTCGTAGTAATTTGTCTTGACTCCATTGATGATAAAAAGGAGCGAAAAAATGTGGTGGATCATCTAAGGAAAGACGGCAAGGAAATTATCAAAATTTCGGAGGAACAAATGCACCATTTTGCAGGCAACATGCTACAGGTCATTGGTGCAAATGAAAAGAGGTTCATGGTAATGAGCTCACAAGCTTATCACAGTCTCGCCCAAGAACAGATAGAGAACATTGAAAAATATTGTGAAATAATCCATAGTCCTTTAGATACAATTGAGACATGTGGTGGTGGGAGTGCGCGATGTATGATGGCCGAAGTATTCTTGCCAAAGTCTTGATTCATCATTAGAAAGACCATTTAGATGCCCTTTTGGGCAGGTCTGGTATTTTGACTTTAATCTCTATGAGTGCTTTATGTTTTTGTAATATTTCGAATCATTCCCCCGAAGATAAAGTAATGAAAGGGAACGATACTATACCAATACAACCGCCCTTTAAAACCTAGTGGTCTAAAAGTCGCTGTTTGGTGCAAAATATTGTTATCATCGATTTTGAATTCAAGCCAAGCCTCTCCGGGTAATTTCATTTCAGCAAAAAGTAGCAGTCGCTTACCTTCTTTATCCGCTAATAAGACTCTCCAGAAATCCAAGGCGTCACCTGAAAATATTTTATCAGGGTGGGTACGCCCCCTTCGAAGTCCCACACCGCCAAAAAGCTTATCTAAAAACCCGCGTATTCTCCAGAGCCAATTACCATAGTACCAGCCATTGTCACCACCTATCTTCCAAATGTTTTCCAAAACAGCATCGGTATTCTTTATCTTTCTTTTTTGTACATCTTTCAATACCCCATATTTGGGAACCTGAATGTATTTTTCAAGGTTTTTTTGAAACCTACCACTGATCATACTATCCTTCCAGCTACTTATGACTAAATTTTGCTCTATTTTTTTGAAAGCCATGTCAATGGCCTCCTTATAACTGTAGGTTTCAAATCCCAATAGATCTTGCAACCGCTTGTCTTTGGCTACAACTTCCATTTTCATACTGTCAACCAGATTGATTGCTAATTTGTAAGAAGTAGAGGTAACAAAATAGAGCCAGTAAGACGATAATTTGGGGGTCATCACAGGTACGGTTACAATCCAATTTTTAAAACCCCGAGCTTTCGCATATTGTTGCAGCATCTCTTTGTAGGTAATTACATTGGGTCCACCAATGTCAAACGAATCATTATAGGTTTTTTCATTTCCGATGACCCCGGTTAAGAAGCGTACCACATCCCTTATGGCGATAGGCTGTGTTTTGGTCAATACCCATTTAGGTGTAATCATGAATGGCAACTTTTCGCAGAGGTCGCGAATTATCTCAAAGGATGAACTACCCGAGCCCACTATTATGCCAGCTCTAAGCACAGTGAGGTTAAAATCGCCTTGATATAGGATATCCTCTACATTTTTTCTTGAACTCAGGTGCTTTGATAGTTTTTCGTCATTTACGATTCCGCTTAAATAAATGACCTGCTTTACTTGGGTCTTCGCCATATATTGATTAAAAGTCTCCGCCGATAGGGCTTCCTTATCATCAAAATCGGTAGTTGAGGAACTCATGGAGTGAATCAGATAATAGGCGACATCAATATCCTTGGGAATACATCCTGGGGTATATTCCTTTAAAAAGTCAATTTCAATAACTTGTAACTGCGACTTGGTTTGTTCATCGATAGACAATCGATTTGCATCACGTACGGCGCAAATTACTTCATGGCCCAACTCCAATAATTGGGGTAACAATCGCATTCCTATATAACCGTTGGCACCTGTAAGCAGTATTTTCATAAATCCTCTATTGAAGTGGGTGCATTCTGGACTTTCTTATCCAATATCTTTTT
>JABDKZ010000129.1 GCA_013001935.1 Maribacter sp. | reverse complement strand
CCAGATGAGCCCGCCCGAACGTTCCTTTTCGGTACGGGCGGGCTAATCCCCCGACTAAAAGAAGGTCAAAGAAAATACTTTTTAAGTAAGTATCAAAATACTACAAATGTTTTCTTTGTTCCTTACGTTTCTGCGTTCTTTCTTATTTTTACATCGATACTAGTAAAATTCAAAAAAATAATCCATGACAGATTTAAAAGGCAAAGTGGCATACATAACCGGGGGATCAAAGGGTATTGGGTATGGTGTGGCCCAATCGTTACTCGCCGCTGGCATGAAAGTGGCGATTAGCGGAAGACATACGAAGTCTGTTGAAGCCGCCGCACAACAATTGGGCAGTAATGAAAATGTTTTGGCCATTGCATCAGACGTTACCAAACATGTCGATGAAGAAAATGCAGTTAAAGCCATTCTCGACAAATGGGGAAAGCTTGATGTGGTTTTGGCGAATGCCGGTGTAGGGATTTTTGCCCCTGTTGATGAACTGACCGAGCTACAATGGCATACGATGATCAATACCAACTTAAATGGGGTATTTCATACCTTAAAAGCTTCCGTAGGGGCATTAAAGGCATCGAAAGGGTATTATATAACCCTGGCCAGTCTAGCAGGCACAAATTTCTTCGCTATGGGCGCTGGTTATAATGCAACGAAGTTTGGGGTAGTTGGTTTTACACAAGCTGCTATGTTGGATCTTCGCAAATATGATATAAAGGTTTCTACCATTATGCCAGGTTCGGTGGCAACACATTTCAATAACAATGAGCCTTCGGAAAAGGATGCCTGGAAAATTCAGCCTGAGGATATCGGGGAATTGGTCTTGGATCTGCTAAAAATGCATCCGCGAACCTTGCCCAGTAAAATAGAGGTAAGGCCTAGTAGGCCTGATAAAAAGTAGTACTAAGTTTCTTTTTCTATAAAAGGAATATCGGGATTACAGATTTCGAGTACAAGCCCTTTTAATTGCGTAGCGAATGCAATCAGGGTTTCTTCTGTGATGTCCCTATCTTTCTTTTTGTTTTTTAGTGTGGCAAAGCCCAGAAGACCTGCATTCAGGTTTTTAAAGGAGATGATACCGGCCTCAATTTTATTAAATTTCTCTTTATTCCCATACATAAGTGCATAGCATAACAATTGAAATGCCTTACTATATTTATAGTCTTCAGTTAATAAGGACCAATCAGATACCACAACCTGGTTTGCCGTAACCTTTCCTGTTTTATAGTCAATGATTCTAATGCCCCCGTCAATTTCATCTATGCGATCTAATTTGCCTTTTAATTTTACAGGGAATCCCAATTCGGGAATGTTGAGTTCCAATTCCATTTTCTCTTCCAAACCAAGAATTTTTATTTGATGGCGCTGACTTTCGGCAATCTCTTGTTCAATAAAATTCTCAACATATTTGTTGATTACATTGTACGCGATCAAATTTTTTCCACCTAAGAAATGTGTATCGGCATATGATTTTCTGAAATGTTTGTTCACTAGATCAGCAATGCCGGATATTGTGGTTTTTAGGTTCTTCTTGTTCAAATAGTCCCCTACCATTGGGGCATAAAGATCTTCCAAAGTGTCGTGGATAATAGTGCCAAAGGTATTGGCGGCAACAGTTTCTTCTACTTCCAATACATCATCAATACCCAAAAGAAACTGTTGGTAAAAATCTATCGGATTTCGAATATAGGTACTCAAAGAAGAAGGGGAGAAGCCCTTTTGGGCCTTGGCTTTGATCAGGGCCATTAACGATGCATCTTTTACGATCCGATATTCTTTTTTTGGTTCAACCTTGGTTTTCGGAACGGCAATAGACTCCGTTATGTGTTCCTTTATATTCTCGTCAGTTACTAATTGCGTAATAAGACGGCTACGCTCACCGCCTTCCAAAACATCGGGTTCGGTATTGTATATTAGGTAAATGTTTTTTGCACGTTGTAATAATCGGTAAAAATGATAGGTGTATACCGCATCTTTTTCCTTAAAAGTTGGCAGCCCAAAAGCTCTTTTTAAATCATAGGGAATAAAAGAGTTGTTCGACTTGCCCGAGGGTATTATGCCTTCATTTACTGAGGTAATAATCACGGTTTCATAATCAAGATTTCTGCTCTCTAACATACCCATGAGTTGTAAACCCTCTAAAGGATCACCTTTAAAATCCAAGGTTTCCAAAGACAGCAGATCCTTGAAAAGGGCCTTTAAGGTCTTCAAGTCATTTATAAAGTCATGTTTTACGGTTAATTCCTGCACTTGATTAAAGACCCCATAAAACCTATAAAGTTCTTCCAAAGCCAATGTATTGCCAGAAAATTGAAGTTCAGCTTTCAACAATAAAACCAGTTCTATGCAACGTGCAATGAATTCATGGGTTGTTGGTGTGCGGGCAAAGAACAGCTTGCTTAGATTTTGTGAATTACCAGTGTCATAGGAACCAATTTCATTTTCCTCCAAAAAGGTGCGATTTTTATCTTTAATGTCACTTGCTAGTAAAGCAGCTACATTAACATCGCCTTCTTTTAATAGCAATGGGGTATAGGAATGTGATAAAAAGGACAAAACGCTCTTATAATACCAGCCATTGGCTTGCTTATTTATGTGCAAATCAAAAAACTGAATAAAGAAGCTTTCGAAATTCGATGTACTCAAGGGGTAACCCATTGTAATATTCACCTTTTCAATTTCTGAAGGGATTGAATTAAGTAAGGGGTTAAGCAATGTTTCATCACTCAAGACCACTGCTGTTCGCCTTAATTGAGCTCTATTTTCAGTATGTAATTCTTTAAGAAGGGCACCTACATATTTTACTTGTGATATATTCTTTGGAACCCCGATGACCTGTATGTTTTTCTTTTGTAAAAAAGAAGAACTTATTCCTTTAAGCGCATTATCCTGAAGGTAGGGCCATTTCTTTTTATGACTTCTAATAAAGTAACCTGCGTCATGAATTGGGTCATCCAGGAAATATGCATCCACGTCCCAATAGATTGCTGCTTTTTTAGTTTGGAGTATTCTTTGAATAATATTGCTTTCGGCTGTATTCAGGGCATTAAAACCAATGAAGACATGACAAATGTCCTTGTTGACCCCTAAATAAGATTCTAAATTTTCATTGGCCCTGCGATAGACCAAGCCTTGGTGTCCAATGCCTTGTTTTAGTAATTTTTGATTGAAGGTGGTATAGAGTTCTTCCAGATTGTTCCAGAATTTAATATAGTCGGCTACCATTTTTGTTTTTTCGGCGGCTAAATACCAATGGTTGATTTCTTGAATAGCCGATAAGTTTGAAAACAATTTTCCAGCGTCGATAAGATAGCGATCAATCTCATTAAAATCTTGTAATAGGGTTTGTCCCCATTTCGAAAAATCAAGGTAATTCTCTTGTTCGTCCTTAGGTTGGTCCAAATAAGCGAAATAAAGTTCAAAAAGTTGCTGGGTATTAGTTGCCGTTGAGAGCCCGGAAATATGACCTACAAAGGCTTCAATGCTGTAAATTTCAGGGGCGAATATGGTTTTAGTCGCTATATTGGCGATACTATTTCTCAGAAATGTACCCGCTCTCTTGCTTGGAAGAACAAAAACAGTGTCCTCAATGCTGTGCTTCTTGGCAAGTAGATCCTGTAAAACTTCCTCAATA
>JABDKZ010000121.1 GCA_013001935.1 Maribacter sp. | reverse complement strand
TTCCGGTTCGTTCGGCTGCCGGTAAGGTCGAGGACAAACTACTGAAATAGGCCCCAAAGGGGCAACCTCTAATACAACGATCTCTGAATTGACATCTTTGCCGTCCTTCAAAACGTTTGTCGCTATTTATATGGGCAATTCTGCCTCCGGTAATAACCCTATCATCAAAGTTTTCAGCTACTTTTTCCCGAACGTGTTGTTCAAGACAATTCAACTCCATCATGGGCTCAAATTGGCCATCAGGTAAATGTGCCAAACCCAATTTTTCGCCGGTAACCCCTATATAGGATTCTACTTTATCATACCAGGGGGCAATATCCTTGTATCTCACGGGCCAATCAACGGCAATTCCTTCCCTGGCATTTGCTGTAAAGTCAATTTCACTGAATCTATAGCTATGTCTTCCCCATTGCAGGGATCGTCCACCAACATGATATCCGCGCATCCAATCAAAACGCTTGGTTTCGTTATAAGGATGTTCAAGATCATTGACAAACCACTTGGCACTGGCTGCCTCGGTGGTATAATTGGTTCTACTTTGTTTTTCCTGTTTAATAATTATTTCTTTGGTAGGTTGTCCTCCATTCGGAAAATCCCAAGGATCCATATGTGCCGTTGTATAGTCTGTAATGTGTTCTACCATTCTACCTCGTTCAAGGACCAGGGTTTTCAGACCATTTTCACACAACTCCTTTGCGGCCCAACCACCACTTATACCTGTTCCAACAACGATTGCGTCATATGATTCTTCTTCGTCATTGTAATAAAACTTACCCATATACTAATTTGTTTACCCTTTAAATGTATTAAATATTAAATAAATTTTCTACATTTAATAATTCTGGGATGCCCTGAAAAAGCCACTCAAACGTTGTAGTGTAATCATATCTAAAAATAAACTTTGAACTTTATTAAAATGAAATTAAAAAACGTCTTTAAAACAGGAATTTTACTTGCCTTAGCACTCGTGGTTACCACGCTATTTTCTTGCAAGGAAACAAAAAAAGAAAAAACAGAAGAAGTTAAGGCTACAGAATTGAAGGCCGATGCTACAGAACCGTTTTTTAAATTGTCTTTAGCACAATGGTCAATTAATAAAATGATTCGGAATGACAGTGTTGATCCTTATTCATTTGCCGAAAAAGCAAAAAAATGGGGTTTTACGGGCTTGGAGTATGTAAGTCAATTATATCCTGCAGATCTTGAGAATAATGAGTATTCAGCGGAAGCCATAAGCACTTTTGTAGAAAAATCGAATGCTGAAGCTAAAAAACATGGCATGCAGAATGTTCTGATAATGATCGATAGACAGGGCAATTTAGCAGTCAGCGATGCTGCTGAAAGAAAGGCTGCTGTTGAAAGGCATTTTAAATGGGTTGATGCCGCTGCCGCAATGGGATGTCATTCCATTCGCGTAAATCTGGCCGGGAGTGATATCCCTGAAGAATGGATGGCAAATTCAATAGATGGTCTTACCCAGTTAGCAACCTATGCGAAGGATAAGAATATCAATATCATTGTTGAAAATCACGGGGGTCTGTCGTCGAATGGGGCAATGCTTGCTGAAGTTATGACCAAAGTGAATATGGATAACTGCGGTACTTTGCCAGATTTTGGGAATTTTTGTATAAAACGTTCACCAACTGGTTGTGATGAGGCCTATGATAAGTATAAAGGTGTAAAGGAGTTAATGGTACATGCAAAAGCAGTTAGTGCCAAGTCACATGATTTTGATGAAGCGGGGAATGAGACCGAAATTGATTATACCAGAATACTTCAGACGGTTAAAGATGCTGGATATACCGGCTTTATCGGCGTTGAATATGAAGGTAATATTTTAAGCGAAGAAGAGGGTATAATCGCCACACGTGATTTATTGCTCAGCGCGGCAAAAAAGGTAAATTAATAGCGATAAGCTCTATGAAGACTTTCTTTAATGAATTATATGATTACAACTTTTATTGCAATAAAAAATGGATTGAGATTTGTAATAATTTAGAAAGTGTGCCGGAAATAAGCATTGGGCATTTTAGTCATATTCTAAATGCACATCATATCTGGAATAGTAGAATATTGTCTGTACCAGCTGAGCTTAGTGTTGCTCAGCAACACCCAATTAAAGAGTGGGGGGATTTGCACTATGAAAACCAAAGAAGGTCTTTTGAAATCATTACAAATGCCGATGATTTTGAAAAACGGATAGATTATGACAACGCCGAGGGCAGACTGTTCATTACAACGTTACAGGATACGCTCTTTCATATTATAAATCATTCTACCCATCTTCGGGGCCAGATGGTCATGGATTTCAAGAATAATAAACTTGAGCCCTTGGCTATGGATTATATGCATTACAAACGCTAATTCAATAAACATATGAATACTAAAATTCGGGTGCAATTGTCTTTGATGATGTTCCTTGAATTTTTTATTTGGGGGGCATGGTATGTTACCATGGGCTCGTATCTCCCCAATACCTTGCATACAACTGATCCAGAAACGGCTCTGGCCTATTCAACGCAGTCTTGGGGCGCTATTCTCGCACCTTTTATCATTGGGTTAATTGCCGACCGCTATGTTAATGCAGAACGTATACTGGGCCTACTGCATCTACTTGGCGCACTTTTGATGTACCTTTTATATACTGCGTCCGATTTTTCAGGCTTCTATCCCTATTTATTGATATACATGATTATGTATATGTCTACCCTTGCATTGGTGAATTCGGTTTCTTTCAATCAGATGAAAGATCCTGCAAAGGAATTTTCGTTTATTAGGGTATTTGGTACGTTAGGCTGGATTTCTGCGGGTGTGTTGATAAGCTATTTCAGTTGGGATTCTGCAGAGGGGATATCCGATGGGGTATTGAGGAATACATTCCTTATGGCTTCTATATGTTCCGGAATTCTTGGTATTTTCAGTTTCACTTTACCTAAAACACCGCCGAGGGCAGATCGTTCTAAAAAGATTTCGATTTCTGATATTCTTGGATTGGATGCTTTAGGCTTATTAAAGGATAGGAATTTTCTTTTATTCTTTATATCCTCTGTTTTGATTTGTATTCCATTGGCTTTCTATTTTCAAAACCTTAGTGTATTTCTGACCGAGTCTAAGGTCGCTAATTCTACGGCCTGGGCTTCTCTTGGACAGTTTTCAGAAATCATGTTTTTACTATTATTGCCTTTTTTCCTTAAGAAATATGGTTTTAAGAAAACTATTTTAGTGGGAATGTTGGCCTGGGGAGTGCGATATGTGCTTTTTGCTTTCGGGAATAACGGCGATCTATTCGCGCTTTTGGTTTTGGGTATATTTTTACATGGAATTTGTTACGATTTTTTCTTTGTTTGTGGCCAAATATATACAGACAGTAAAGCAGGTGAAAAATACAAAAGTGCTGCACAAGGCCTTATTACCCTGGCCACATATGGCGTAGGTATGTTGATTGGTTTTTGGGTAGCTGGCAAGATTACTGACACCTTTGTTTTTGGGGAATTAGGACATGATTGGGCAACCATTTGGTTGTTCCCGGCAGGGTTTGCAATTATTGTACTAATTTTCTTTGCATTTTTTTTCAAAAACGAAACCATTACCTACAAAACTTAGAAATTTTATATAAATTGAGAATCAGTTTTTCTTAAATCATTAAATACTACAATTCATGCCAAAAAAATTACGACTTGGAATTTTAGGAGGTGGGGGCGACTCTTTAATCGGGGTCTTGCACAGGGTTGCATCACAGATAAATGACAATTATGAAATCGTAGGAGCGGTTTTCAATCCCGATTATAAAGCGAACAAAGCATTCGCCAGGGAGATAGATGTGCCATTGAATAGAATCTATGAGGATTTCGACACCTTCATTAAAGAAGAAATGAAACTTCCCGAAAATGAGCGAATACAGGTGTGCTCTGTACTTACCCCGAATTTTTTACATTATCCAATGGCGTTGAAATTATTGGAAAATGGTTTTCATGTTATTTGCGAAAAACCAATGACCACTACCTTGGATGAAGCAAAAAAATTACAGAAAGCGCATAAAAAGGCGGGGACCGTATTCGCTTTAACGCATACCTACACCGGATACCCTATGGTGCGCCAAATGCGTGAAATGATCAAAGCCGGAGTCTTGGGAAAAATACACAAGGTAGACGCAGTCTATTATCAAGGATGGATCAATACCATCATCCATGATAAGAAGAAACGTGCCTCGGTTTGGCGCTTAGATCCCAAAAAAGCGGGAATAAGTTCCTGTATTGGTGATATTGGTGTGCATGCATTTAATATGGTTGAATATACTACCGGACTTAAAGTCAAATCAATCTTAAGCGATTTCAATTATTTGTATAAAGATAATGCGATGGATGTGGATGGCACCGTTCTTATTAGAATGGCTGAACATGTAAAAGGCGTAATTCGTTCAAGCCAAGTGGCCACAGGTGAGGAAAATGGATTGGCAATTGCCATTTATGGTGAAAAGGCTGCGTTTCGTTGGGAACAGGAAAATCCAAATTTCCTATATGTATTGAGCGATACTAAGCCAACCCAAGTCTATAAGCCGGGACATGCCTATAATTCAAAGCTTTCGTTAGAAGGAACCAAGCTACCGCCAGGTCATCCGGAAGGTATTTTTGATTCCATGGCCAATATTTATAAAGGTGCAGCTAAGGCAATTAGAGGCCGAAAGTTTAATGATGGGGAATTCCCCACTATGTTAGATGGCGTTCGGGGCATGAATTTCATTGAGGCTACAGTAGCATCGCATAAGGGTGGTAATGTGTGGGTGCAATTAGAATGAACCCAGTGAATCAACAATAGAAAAAGACCCTTATTAAGGGTCTTTTTTATAATATTTCTTTTACAATCTAAGCGTTTAATTATTATCTATCAAACACTTTTTCGAATTCCTCGCAGACGATAATCATGCTTTCCCGAGGAACACGGTTAAAAGGTTCGAGCTCTCGTTCATAATATTCCCAATGTGTTTTTTTCCAATAGTCCAGACTTTTATCACCTTCACCCTCAAGCTTGGCATATTCGGCATCAATGCTGAAAAAGGGCTTAAATTTTACTGCTGTGGTTCTCACGATACATTGCGCTTTACCTTCCCAGTTTGTCACAACGGTAAAATCGCCTACTTTGGGTAAGGGTTCTTTGCGATATTGAAGACCTAAAAGCGAATGTGATGTTGTTCGTTTTATACCTTTTTTAACCAGCTTGGCACATTCATTAGCATCTTTTTCATTATCGCAAAAATGAACTGTTTTTGGTGCCTCCGCAAAGGCATCTTCCAAGTGCTTATCCAAATAATCGCCCCACATATTTCTGGCTGATGCGTTGTCCATGGTTATTAAATGATGTTAAATATTGTTTAACCTATTTACTATTATCAGAACTAAACCTAGTTAATAAACGAAAAAGCAATTGGTTTAGTGCTCAACTAAAATATTTGATAAAACTGAAAATTTAAAATATTTTTTTCACCTTACGGTTTGTTCCTCATAGGTTTAAAAACAGCGTATTGCTATTCTTTTAATTCTTTTCTATTCCTTATCTTTATGAATTAAGTAAAATTGAATAAAATAGTTGATTCAATCAATAAATATAGGGTTTATTCTTTATAAACTAACCAAGCTATTTTTTCGGGAATTACAATAACCATGTTAAAAACAGAAAATGAAAACAATTAAGGGACCAGCCGTATTTTTGGCTCAATTTGTAGATAGTGAAGCACCTTTCAATACGTTGGATGGAATGTGTAAATGGGCCGCAGATTTGGGGTATAAAGGCATACAAATACCTACTTGGGAAAATTTCTTGATTGATATTGACAAGGCAGCCGAAAGCCAAACCTATTGTGATGAATTAAAGGGCAAAGTAAATTCGTATGGTCTTGAAATCACCGAACTTTCTACCCATTTACAGGGACAATTGGTTGCTGTTAACCCGGCTTACGACCTAATGTTCGATAATTTCGCCCCGGATCGCGTAAAGAACAATCCTAAAGCTAGAACCGAATGGGCCGTTGATGTCGTCAAAAAGGCCGCGACCGCGAGCCGCAGATTGGGTATAAAAGCACATGCGACATTTTCAGGAGCGCTTTTATGGCATACTTGGCACCCGTGGCCCCAGAGACCTGCTGGGTTGGTTGAGATGGGTTTTGAAGAATTGGCAAAACGTTGGATGCCTATCCTAAATCATTTTGATAAGGAAGGGGTAGATGTGTGTTATGAAATACATCCAGGGGAAGACCTTCATGATGGGGATACCTTTGAGCGTTTCCTTGAAGCTACCGGAAATCATAAACGGGTCAATATACTCTATGACCCAAGCCATTTTGTGCTGCAACAATTAGATTATATTAGCTATATAGACCATTATCATGAGTTTATTAAGTCGTTTCATGTAAAAGACTCTGAATTTAATCCTACTGGTAAAAAAGGAGCTTTTGGTGGGTATAACGATTGGGGAGACCGCGCTGGGAGATACCGCTCATTGGGTGATGGCCAAATTGATTTCAAAAGTATCTTTTCCAAGTTAACCCAATATGGTTGTGATGTTTGGGCGGTAATGGAATGGGAGTGTTGCATTAAAAGTCCGGAGCAAGGAGCACGCGAAGGGGCAATTTTCATACAAGACCATATTATCGAGGCTACCGAAAAAACGTTCGACGATTTCGCTGGGGCCGAAATTGACAAGGGTGTACTAAAGAAAATATTAGGCGTTTAATCTATTCAGCATTGGAATCCCGGATATAGCGAAAGCGTAGCAAAAAAGGCTTAGCCTAGGTAACAGTAATCTATGGCCAGAAGTAAAATAACCGAAACTGCAATTTACACGTAATGCCTACCTTTGCATTTAAATAAATTCACTTTATGATTCAATCCATGACAGGATTTGGGAAGCATGTGGTACAACTTCCATCAAAAAAAATAACCGTTGAGCTTAAATCACTCAATAGTAAAAACCTCGATTTAAATGCCAGAATGCCTTCAACGTATCGTGAAAAGGAACTCGAATTACGTAAAGTAATCGCAAGTTCCTTGGTCAGGGGCAAAATAGATTTTGGCCTATACATAGAAAATACGGGAGATGAAACATCGGCGCAGGTAAATGAGGCCGTGGTAAGGCAGTATATGAAACAATTGGAAACAATTGCCAAAGGAGATGATATTAGATTGTTGGAAATGGCTTTGCGTTTGCCTGATGCAATGAAAACAGAGCGTGAGGATATTGATGAAGAGGAATACAAGGCCATAAAAGAAGCATTGCAATTTGCGTTAGTAGAGATCAATAAATTCCGATCCGAAGAAGGTCTTGTTCTGGAGCATGATTTCCTTCATCGAATTAAAAACATGGAAGTATTACTAAAAGAGGTTATTCAAATGGATCCAGACCGCCAGGCTACTATTCGTGAACGTCTTGAAAAAGCAATTATTGATGTAAAAGTTGAGGTTGATGAAAATAGATTTGAGCAAGAGCTTATCTATTATTTAGAAAAATATGATATCACAGAGGAAAAGGTGCGGTTAGCCAATCATTTGGATTACTTTTCAAAGACTTTAAAATCAAATGACAGTAATGGCAAAAAATTAGGTTTTATTAGTCAAGAAATAGGGCGGGAAATAAATACCATAGGTTCAAAAGCCAATTAAGCACCCATGCAACAGCTGGTGGTACAGATGAAGGATGAGTTGGAAAAAATTAAGGAACAAATGCTCAACGTTTTATAATGAAGGGGGGTAAACTACTAATATTTTCGGCACCTTCGGGCAGTGGAAAAACGACTATTGTCCGCTATTTGCTCGAACAACCGGAGTTGAATCTGGCGTTTTCGGTTTCAGCTACCTCAAGAACCAGAAGAGGAAAGGAAAAACAGGGCGAGCACTATTATTTCATGAATGTCTCAGAATTTAAAAATCATATTAAGAATGATGATTTCCTGGAATGGGAAGAAGTGTATCGTGATAATTTTTATGGAACGTTAAAGAGCGAAGTTGAACGATTGTGGGCAGAAGGAAAGAACGTGATTTTTGACATTGATGTGGTTGGAGGCCTCCGCATTAAAAAGAAATATCCCAAGGAAACCTTAGCCGTATTTGTAAAACCACCAAGTGTTGATGAGTTAAAGATACGATTGAAAAAGCGTAGTACGGAAAGTGATGATAAGATCAATATGCGTATTGCCAAAGCCTCTGTGGAATTGGCCACCGCCCCGCAATTTGATGAAATCATAAATAACTATGATCTGGAAACCGCGCTTAAGGAGGCCCGTGATTTGGTGGCCGAATTTGTGGGCGCATCAACTTCCAAAGAGGAAGATCAAAAATGAAGAAGGTAGGCTTATTTTTTGGTACGTTCAATCCCATTCATATTGGGCATTTGGTAATCGCCAATCATTTGGTCGAGTTTTCCAATTTAGATGAGGTTTGGTTCGTAATTACTCCGATGAGTCCGTTCAAGACTAAAAAGACCTTACTCGATAATCACCACCGCTACCAAATGGTCAATGAGGCCACCAAGGACTATCCTAAAATAAAACCAAGCAAAATAGAATTTGACCTACCTCAGCCCAATTATACGATCAATACGCTTGTACATTTAGAGGAGCACTTTGAAAAACGATATGAATTTGCCTTGATCATGGGGGAGGATAACCTCAAAGGTTTCCATAAATGGAAAAACTATGAGACCATCTTAGAAAACCATTACATTTACGTATACCCAAGGGTGTCAAAGGGAAAAGTAGAACATCAATTCAAGGATAATCCCAGGATTCATCAGATAGACGCACCCATAATGGAAATTTCATCAACTTTTATCAGGGAGAATCACAAAAAAGGCAAAAACATAAAACCACTTCTACCACATACCGTCTGGAAATATATGGATGAAATGAATTTCTATCGGTAAATGATCCAGGTTATAGGATGTAAAAATAAGGCTGTCTAAGAAAGATAAGATAAACCGTCATTACGAATCCCGAGGATTCGGGATGAAGTAATCTGTTACTTCAGTACCAATATCATAGAGATTGCCCGCCTGAACGGACGGGCAGGCTTCGTTCCTCGCAAAGACGTACTACAAGACTTTTCTTAGACAGCCTTATTTTTGTGTTATCTACTATAGAAACTGTCCTTTTTCATCAATTTTAATCCTCATGGTTTTCACTCCATTCTCTAGCTTTAGTTTGTAGGTTCTACTTACACCTTTCTTTTCGTTATAGGTAACTCGGTATACGTCACTCACAATTGTCCAATTAGGGAATCTTTTATATATGGCTTCACTAACGGCAATCGGAAGCGATGTGTTTTTAAACTTCTCGAAAGTTCTTATGATTTTGCCTTCGGGATTATAGGCCGCTACTATTGTTCCTTCTGGAATACGGAAGTAAATGGTATAGAATTGGTAATCATCCTCAGCATAAAAATCTTTGTCTTTTACGTTATAGGCGGCAGCCTTAAGTTCTAACATCCGTACAGGAACAGCAACTTCCTTGGAGTCGGTAGCGTTGAGGTACTTATAATTGACCGCTTTTACGACAACTTCGGACAACTGTTCAACTTCAGTTACTTGCGCAAATACTGGGCTGCTTAGACCAATAACAAAAAGACCTATAATAAACTTTTTCATGATTTAGATTTAAAGATTAATGAATAGTCAAATCAAATGGTTTAATCAAACTTTTATTTTGGGCTAAATTATGGGCAAGGGCCCATTTGCACAATGATCTGAATCAGGTTGGATTTTCATTTCTAGTCGAAATTCCAAGAAAAAAAGCCCCGCTCATCCTAATGATGAGCAGGGCTTCCTTAATTTAAAAGCTTATCTACTAAAGAAATCCACCTTTATCATCAACTTTAACTCTCATAGTTTTGTCTCCATTTTTAAGTTTAAGTTTATAGCTCTTATCGGCACCTTTCTTTTGGTTGTACGTAACCCGATAAACATCATTCACAATTTCCCAATTTGGGAACCTATCGGCAACAGCATCTCTAACAGCAGATGGGAGTTTAATATCTTCAAATCGCTCAATAGTTCTGACTATTTCACCTTCGGTGTTATAGGCAGCAACTATTTTTCCTTCTGGAATTATAAAGGATACCGTATAGAAGTCAAAATCATCTGAATAGAACTCAGCATTCTCCACGTTGAAAGCAGCGGCCTTTCTTTCCAACATTTTTACTGGAATGGCTACCTCTTTAGAATCTGTTGCATTCAGATATTTGTAGTTTACTGCAGTTACCACAACTTCGGATAACCGTTCTACTTTCGGGATTTGGGCAAATACTTGGCTGGTTAGGCCAATGACAAACAAACCAATAATGAATTTTTTCATGATTTTAGATTTAAAGATTAACGAATAGGCCGACCAAAAAATACCAGGTCATGCCGTTTATTCTTTAAAAGTAAATCAGAAATCAATGTTCCACAATGATCTAAATCAGGCTGTTAACAATGGGAAAGTGTAGTCTGGGTATAGTTGAATGCGTTACCTTATAAATAGTTCAATTAATCAGGGCCGTTTAATTTTGACCCATTTGAATTTTATTTTTTTGTAATTATTGGTTTCATAAATAACGCCGAGTGTATTGGCATTCAATTTCACCATATCGGAATAGGCAGAGAATCCGTCGTTTATTTTGTAGAGCGGTTCCCAACTTTCAGACTCGTCGTAACTTGCCATTAGGATAAGGTTCTCACGTTTAGTAACAGTTGATGGGGTTGAGAACAAAATCAAATTAGAATTCCAGCGCAATAAAGAGGCCTGCACTATAGGGCTTGGAAACTTATCAGATTCGATAATGGGTTTGCTAAAAGTGAGTCCGCCATCCAAACTATAGGTTTCTCCCCTGTTCTTTTCTTTCGAACCACCGTTATGATCTCTTGTATTCACATAAATATGACCATTGGTCAGTTCTACAATAGTTGTTTCATTGCTTTGTACAGCATCGGTCAAATCATTGTCAACGGCGCCAATCTTCCAATGTGCTCCTTGGTCATCTGAATAAATCAAAGCCATGCAATAGGCTTTTTGGCCTTTTTCAATACTAATGGCCACCGGGGCCAACAATCGTCCTTTATGGGCACCATGGCTTAGCTCAATACCGTGAACTGGCCCAATGGCATGCCATCGCCAATGGGGGAGTTTAACATCTTGGGTAATTTCTTTAGGTGTTGACCAACTTTGACCATCATCATAAGAATAGGTTACATAGGCCTTGCGCCCATCCTTAGGGTCATAATCATTATTTAATATGTCATGTTCACTTTGTGAAGTAATGTTGAATAAAAGCACGATTTTGTTCTTTTCCTTAACATAAATAGGAACCGGATTTTGAACGGCAATCGTGTCCTCATCAACCAATATTTTGATGGGCTCCCAAGTTTTCCCTTCGTTAGTAGACCTTCGGTAGACCAGATCAATATTACCAAAATCACTGGTGGAGTTCTTTCGACCTTCAGCGAATGCGAGCAGTGCTTTTTTAGATTGGATTAAAGTAGGGATGCGGTATGAGAAATAACCATTCAATCCCGAATAAAAGGGGATAGAAACTGTGCTGGAGTCTTTTGAAAGATCTATGGGTTCTTGGGAGCTTAAAAGAAAGCATGAGGTAAAGGCGATACTTACAATAATGATGTTGATTCTCATTGTAGCAATTACAGTTTATCTATCGGATTCACTCAATGGTGTGGCTTTGGTAAGAACATCGGTGCCCAAATGGGTATCATCGCTATTATAATACCACTTCCTGATTTTGGGCATTTTAATTCTGGCCACATTCTCTATTTCACTCAACAGAATATACTCCCCATCATTTTT
>JABDKZ010000076.1 GCA_013001935.1 Maribacter sp. | reverse complement strand
TCTCAATATCATTCAATGAGGTAATTAACCCTTCGCCTCGGATAAAGAAAGCCTGATTGGTTTTTTCAATATAACCCCCTCCAGCAACACTGTTATTGTTTTCTAGGGCTTTAAAAACCTCTGCAATGGTTATATTCATTGCATTCAGTTTTTTAGTGTTAATGGCAACTTCGTATTGTTTTAAAAGACCTCCCCAAGTGTTTACCTCTACCACCCCGGGGATACCGGAAAGTTGTCGTTTTACAATCCAGTCCTGGATAGTACGTAAATCCATTGCCGAATATTGGTCTTTATACCCAGGTTTGGTATCCAGGATGTATTGATAAATTTCACCTAAGCCCGTCGTAATAGGCCCCATTTCTGGCGTACCAAAGCCTTCGGGGATTTTCTCCGAAGCTGATTTTATTTTTTCCGCAATCAGCTGACGAGGCAAATAGGTCCCCATATTATCCTCAAAAACAATGGTAACAACCGATAATCCAAATTTTGAAATAGACCGGATCTCAAGAACACCAGGTAAATTGGCCATTTCCAACTCTATAGGATAGGTAATAAACTGTTCAATATCCTGGGTAGAAAGGTTTTGGGAGGTTGTTATAACCTGTACTTGGTTATTGGTCACATCAGGTACCGCACCAATTGAAATCTGGGTTAAGGAAAAAACCCCAAAGAAAACTATGAAAAGTGTTAGTAAAAGAACTATGAGCTTATTCTTTATACTAAATCGTATAATTTTAGATAGCATAATCCAAAGTGAAAAGTGATACAAAACATCGACCTATAGGACTGGCCGAATAACTAAATTGAATTGGGATTATGCCTGTTTAGGAGGTTGAAAAATATCAAATTTTTCAATTGATGCGTAGTTGTCCAAATAATAAAAGTTAGTAGTAAAATCGACTAACCCACTTATTTTTAATGCAGGTAATTGAGTTTTGTTAATAACGAAGGCAGTAAACACATGCGTGCAGCAGTGCTGGGTGAATGGAAGTTCCTCATGCTCTTTTTTTTCTTCCTGGTGATCACGTGAATGCTCTTTTTGTAATTCACCATAATGTTTTGAAAGAAATTCAAGCACATTATCGCCATACTTTTCAGAATGAAATTCGGCATGTTCCAGAAGTTCATCAATTTGTGCTAAATCACTCAAATCCAAAGTAGCACTCTGAAACAGTATTAAGAAAGACAGCGTTATGGAAAAAATCTTAGCCATTATTCCATAAAGATAATGAATATTTCAATTTTGTGGGATATCTGGGATAGATTACCTGAATGAGGTAATTCTTTTTTATATTGTTACCTAAATCAAGAAACGATAAGCAAACGGCCAAATGAATAGAGTATATGAATATCTAGTCCTAATATCGCTGTTGATAGTAAGCAGTTGTGCATCGAAAACCGAGTCCCAGGAAAAATCAGAAGAGCAGCCTAACATCCTTTTCATTTTATCGGATGATCACACCTCGCAAGCATGGGGTGTTTATGGGGGATTATTGGCCGATTATGTCCAAAACAAGAACATTAATAGACTCGCTTCTGAAGGAACGGTGCTAAACAATGCATTTTGCACCAATAGTATTTGTACACCAAGTAGAGGGAGTATTTTGACAGGGCAATACAGTCATATAAACCAAGTGTATACCCTGAATGAGCCACTACCACAAGAGCATCCTAACATCGCTCGTACCTTATCCAACAATGGGTATCAAACTGCGGTCATAGGAAAATGGCACTTGGTGGGAAAACCCGAAGGATTTAATTATTACAATGTGCTACCTGGTCAAGGAAGATATTGGAACCCCATCTTAAAAACAAAATACAATTGGATCGATGGACATAATAGTACAACGGGAAAAGAGTACCAGGGTTTTAGTACTGATGTTATTACAGACTTGACAATTGAACATCTTAAAAAGCGTAATAAGAAAAAGCCATTTTTAATGTTTTGTAATTATAAGGCTACCCATGAACCTTTTGATTATCCAGAAAGATTCAAACAACTTTATAAAGATGTGAACATTCCCGAACCAGAGTCACTTTTGGATTTTGATCAGAAAAATACAGGACGCACTTTTCATGGGCAAACCTTGGAACGATTGGGAAAAAGATGGGAAAATGCCACTCAGAACCCAGATAAATTTTGGACTTCTTATCCAGGCTTGCCGTATCCGCTTGAAGGGTTGGATAGTATTCAAAAACGAAAAAAAATCTATCAAAAACTTGTTAAGGATTTTATGCGCAGTGGAGCAGCAATTGACGATAACATAGGAAAGTTGTTGGATTTTCTTGAAGAGACTGATATTGCCGATAATACAATTGTAATATATACAGCGGATCAGGGGTATTTTTTAGGAGAGCATGGTTTTTTTGATAAGCGCATGATATATGAGGAGTCGCTTAGAATGCCTTTTGTAATTCGTTATCCCAAAGAGGTCAAAGCAGGTCAAAGAATTGATGATATTATCTTGAATATTGATTTTGCGGCCTTACTCTCTGATTATGCCGGTATTGGGAAGCAAGAGTATATTCAAGGGCAAAGTTTTCGTGAGAATCTCAAAGGACATACCCCAAAAAATTGGCGAAAACAAATGTACTATAGGTATTGGCTACATCATCCTGATAGGCCAGCACATTTTGGCGTACGCAATGAGCGTTATAAACTCGCATTTTTCTATGGGCAAGATCTTGGAATGAAAGGTACTTCCAAAAAAATCACGGATCCAGTATGGGAGTTTTTTGACCTGCAAAAAGATCCGAAAGAGATACATAATGCTTATGGGGACCCCGAATATGCGGCGATAATCTCGGAAATGAAATTGGCAATACAGGAAGAACGTAAAAAGTATGGTGATATTGATACAGAATATGAAGTAATGCAATCAATTTTAGCCGATGAATTTAAATAATGTCGCTTGTTACGATTTATTCTGTATAATTAGCCATTTGATGCAAAAAGCTTAGTGCCAGGTTTTAATTTTGAAGTAGTAGTTATTGCGGCATGACACTCTGGGTAAATTTCAAAGTATAAATAAGAAAAAAGCGCTCGTTTAGATATTTTATATCGTAAATTTAATATTCATTTCTGATGCTGTGACACGCTTAAAATTATACAATATGGAAAAATCCAATTCAAAAACCATGAAACTAGATCAAACCTCTTCTCCTTTATCACGTAGAAAATTCATTTCAAGAACGGCATTGACTGTGGGGGCCATCAGTATTGTACCTAGACATGTATTGGGGAAAGGATTTATTGCCCCCAGCGATAAGATTAACCTAGGATTTATTGGATTAGGAAAACAAACAAACGGATTGGCCAGGCGTTTTGTGGACAGTACCAGTGCACAAATAGTGGCGGGTTGTGATGTTTGGACAACTAAGACAGCTGATTTTGAAAAACATGTTGGGGAGCTATACGCCGAAGAGCGAAATGTAAGAAGATATAAAGGGCTTACAAGTTATTCCGATTATAAGGAATTGTTATCCCGAAATGATATCGATGCTGTTGTAATAGCAACACCAGATCACTGGCATGCCATACAAGCGATAGATGCAATGCATGCCGGCAAGGATGTTTATTGCGAAAAACCACTTACCCATAGAATTACCGAAGGCATAGATTTGGTTAAAACGACCGAAGAAACAGGGAAAATACTACAAACCGGTAGCATGCAACGTTCTAATGAAAATTTCAGAAAGGCATGTGAATTGGTTAGAAACGGGTATCTGGGAGAAATCAAAAAAGTACTGGTCAATGTGGGCGATCCGGCCATTCCTTATAATATGGAAGAAGAGTCGGTTCCTAAAGAGTTGGATTGGAACAGTTGGTGTGGGCCTGCACCTCTTTTACCCTACAACCACAGATTGGCCCCATCAAGTAATAATGTTGATTTTTGGCCAGATTTCAGATTGTTTAAGGAAGTAGGTGGTGGTATCCTTTGCGACTGGGGAGCACATATGTTCGATATCGCCCAGTGGGCTTTAGGAATGGACAAAACAGGTCCGATCAGGTATATTCCGCCTGCTGATAAAACCGCTGTTCGCGGATTACGGATGTATTATGCCAATGGCATCGAAATGGTTCATGAAGATTTCGGTAGGGGCTGGGGCGTGCGTTTCATCGGAAGTGAAGGCACCATGGATATAAGCCGAAGTTTTTTCGAAGCAGATCCTGAAAATATTTTAACGACAGAGCTGAAAGATTCGGATATAAGATTATACAACACCAAAGGAAACCATTATCAAGATTGGTTAGATTCAATAAAGAATAGAACTCAGCCTATCTGTGATGCTGAAACAGGCCATCGTTCAGCTAGCATCTGTAATATTGCTAACATTGCCTATGAATTGGGCCATAATCTGGAATGGGACCCTGAAAAAGAGCAATTTAAAGGTGATGCAGATGCCAATGCTTTGCGAAGTAGAGTAAATCGGGACTATACCACATAGGGTACTACCTATGAATTGAATTGTATTTTTCTATTTAATTCCCGTTTCCATTGCTTTAATTGCATTAACCATCGCTTTAAAACATTCCGCCGAGTTTACCTTATTCCCGGCGGAATTTTTTTGTTCTTCCATAAAGCGAGTGGGGGATGACCAATAGGTCTGCATCATACCCAAGTATCGTGCAGCCAATTCTGGCGTTGCATTCTTTTTAAAATCATACATCATAGCTACTTGTGAAACTGCAACTTCTGGTTTACGCCATGGGCAAGTTATCACATCAAAACCCTTCATTGCGAACAAGGCAGCTGTGGGATAGGCTTTCTCATAATGCCAATCACATATTACCACTGACTTGGGAATCATATCAATGGCCCTGGCCGTATTGTTCATTGATGCCTCCCACATACCAATACCAGTGACAGCACCGTCAATTAAACGGTCACCCCAAATCCATAGACGTGCGCCTCTTTTGCTTAAATGATTGCTGATTTTCGTCAATTCGGCTGCAAAAAGAGCGGCAGGGTCCTTTCCCTTGCATCGTGGACAATTTTCATCTGCTAAATAAAAAACTTCATCCATACCGGCATGAAAGGCATCTGCTTCGAAAACCTCCATTATTTCATCCACCAAGTCAAAAATAACATCATGCACTTTGGGGTGCATAGGGCAATAACTCTTGCAGTATAGTCCGTCGGCATTGGGCCATTCATACTTTTCCGGCAGTTGAATATGAGGAGTCTCATCAAATTCTGGGTAAACCTCCAATAACTTTGTAAGCTCTGAATGCCAACTTTGATGTCCAAGTAAATTTACTTGAGGTATTATTTTGATATTAAGGTTCTTACATGTATTTACTAATTGTTTTACTTGAATTCTACTTAATGGATTTTCACCACGTAGTTCAGGTCGTTTAGTATAAGCGTAGTTATAATCTACTCTCAAAACCAAGGTGTTAATGCCATTGGGCGCCAGTTCATTTTTAATAAAGTCTACAAACTCACCTACTTTATCCGAAGCCGGGGCTGAAATGCAAAAGCCTTTGATTTTAAAAGGTTCCTGTGCAGTTGTGAGTAAAGCTGTAAAAAGGAAAAAGCTGACTAGAAAGATGCGTTTCATAAGGTTTGGTATTTGTACTAAAATTACCTAAAAGTATTTTGCGATAGCTGAATTTACAATATAATGAGGTACTATTCTCATTCAACGCTAGAGTTTTAGTGAGAAGCCCTTTTTCTGTAGCCAACCAGTAAAGATAACAACCAACAAGGCAAAGCAGAACGAACTCAGTAAACCAGTTGTACCGTTATTTAAGAAGTCTGGTAATGAAATACCGGTAAGGCTGCGAATGGGATAGGTGAAGTAGGGGATTAGATAACAAGTTAAGGTAGCCGTACCAGCAGGAAATATGATCTTCGCCCACGAACTTTGCTTTTTAATATCAACAACATAATATAAAAATACAAAAGACAAAAATCCGATTCCAGTGCAAATCATTAACCAAGATGGTGTTCCTGGCACTTTCGAAATACCCCAAATAGGCCTTGTC
>JABDKZ010000440.1 GCA_013001935.1 Maribacter sp. | reverse complement strand
GTTATATACAACAATACGAATTGAATCCCCTATGTCCTGGGGTGCCTGGGTGCTTTTATTAACAACTCCTCTGGCAATACTATGGACTTTCAGTTATCTCACTGAACTATTTCCTAAAGTGAATCTCACCTTCGGTTTCTTGAAGAAGTTTCAAAACTTCCTGGTAACGAACAGATTGAATATGGCTTATGCCTTAATACCATTGTCGATTGTTCTTGGTATTTACACCGGTATATTACTATCAGCCTTCAATGCAAGGCCCTTATGGAATAACGCCATTTTAGGTCCCTTGTTTTTGACATCCGGACTTTCAACGGCTGCAGCAACGATCATC
The DNA here is from genome assembly GCA_013001935.1 of Maribacter sp. Lineage (GTDB taxonomy): Bacteria > Bacteroidota > Bacteroidia > Flavobacteriales > Flavobacteriaceae > Maribacter_A. The sequence goes on along the minus strand of JABDKZ010000440.1, from coordinate 2,993 downwards.
CTTTGCTCAAAATCACATTTTGAGCGAAGTTTATTCAGTAAAATCGATTTAGGCCTGATCATTATTGAATTGGCCTTGATAGTTCATATGATTATGGGGTATTGGGCAGGTTCTGAAGTACAATTGGAAGCCATGCAGCTTTTGGTCAATGGTGATTTCACCATCATGTTCTTTGTATTCGTGGTTATTTTTGGTTTGCTCTTCCCCGCATTTTTGGAAATCATTGAAATACGCGGGTACAAAGTACCCGTTGCGATCCCCGCCTTACTAGTACTTATTGGAGGGCTGGTTTTTAGGTTTGTCATGGTCGAAGCAGGTCAAATAACAAGATATCTCTACTAATAAAACACATCTAATTATGAACTCGGATAAAAATAATAGGCATGTATATTGGAATCCTTATTTCGGTGGTTTCCTGTTGGGTCTACTGATCATATTTACTTTCTATATGACCGGAAGAGGTCTTGGTGCTAGTGGCGTAATGAAAAGTAGTGTGGTGACTGTGGTTGACCAGGTTTCCCATGAACATACTTTAAATAATGCCTATTATAGCAGGTTCGTTGAAGAGGGTCAATCACCTATGAACAATTGGCTTGTTTTCGAAACCTTAGGTGTTCTGGCCGGCGCATTTTTATCAGGATCGCTGGCTGGCCGCATTGGGTTTCGAGTTCAACATTCTCCGAAAATAACGGTTAAAAGACGATTGGTATTTGCACTGTTAGGTGGGGTATTGTTTGGCCTTGGGGCCCAAATAGCAAGAGGGTGTACAAGTGGTGCGGCATTAAGTGGAATGGCGGTTTTATCAACAGGTGGTTTTATTACCATGATAGCCATTTTTGGTTCAGCATTTTTATTCGCATACTTTTTTAGGAAAAATTGGATTTAATCAAAGAAATATACTATGGGACCACTTATACCTAACGGTTTTTTATCTTATGAATGGAATATAATAATTGCCGTTCTCATTGGCCTGGCCTTCGGTTTTATTTTAGAGGCATCGGGTTTTTCTTCTTCGAGAAAATTGGCTGGCTTGTTCTACGGATATGATTTTGCTGTTTTAAAGGTGTTTTTTACGGCTGCCTTGGTATCGGTAATCGGTTTGTCTTATATGGACTATCTGGGATGGATTGATATGACCCAGCTATATGTTCATCCCACCTATCTCTGGGCAGCAATTATAGGTGGGGCAATAATGGGCATTGGCTTTGTTGCCGGTGGATTCTGTCCCGGTACGAGTATTTGTGCCGTGGCCATAGGTAAATTGGATGCCTGGGTTTATGTGGTTGGAATCATGATCGGGATAGTTATTTTTTCAGAATCCTTTGGCACTTTTGAAAGTATATACAATGACATACATCTAGGGAACATAACATTGGTAGACAGTTTGGGAATTCCTGCGAGTTGGATTATACTCTCGGTAACAGCCCTGGCCTTGATCGCTTTCTTTATTTCGGATGTAGTACGCAAACGAGTGAAAAAGGTATTCTATTAATTTAAATATGAAAGATTATGATTAACAGAAAACTTGCGAAAATCCTCTCCAAGAGATATATTATTTTGGCTACGATGCTCCTTATCGCAGCTTTGGGCTTGGTTTTATTGCCTTCCTATCAGAAGAACGAGACAATGACCGCAGAAAACCTACTAGCCAAGGTCATTAACCCTGAAAGATATATCACATCCGATATATTGGCAGATAAAATTATCAACAGAGATCCCTCGATCATGCTTATTGATGTACGGGAACCATATGAATTCAACAAATATTCCCTGCCGAAGGCCATTAACATCCCACTCAGTGATATTTTAAACCCGGACTATCAAGGTTATTTGGACCAAGACCAATACGATGTAATTCTTTTCTCCAATGAAGATTTCAAAGCAGATCAAGCCTGGTTATTATTGAATAGATTAGAATATAAAAACCTACATGTCCTCAATGGAGGTATAAATGGATGGTATCATACTATTTTAAATCCAACAAAACCCACTGAGGATATGCCGAATGAGGCTTTTGAGCAATATAATTTTAGACGGGCGGCAGGCTTATATTTTGGTGCAGGCATCAAGGCCAAAGAAAAGAAAGTTGTAAAAAAGGTGGTTAAAAAAGTGGTGCCCAAGAAAAAGAAGAAAAAACGTAAACCTGAAGGTGGTTGCTAAACTAGAGTTATGAAAGAATTAGAGAAAACAAAACGAATATCTATTTCAACGGTACTATTTATTCTGGTGTTGATTATAGGCGTATTGACATTTAAGCAACCTAAAAATGTGTATAAAAAAACGCATGGGGAAACCTTGAAGACCTTGACATCGACAGACTATTTAGTGGATTTGGATGCCGTTGATGAGCAAAACTCAGTACTGATAGATGTTAGGAGTAAGTATGAATACGCTAAAAGCCATATTAAAAACGCGATAAACTTGCCCACGGCCGAAATATTGGATAATGAAAGTATCAAAGCCTTCAAAGATTTAAAAAATGAGGGGAAAATGGCCGTTTTATACGGTAAAAATCCAAATGAAGCCAACAGCGCATGGATGATATTATATCAGCTTGGTTTTGACAACATAAAGATTTTAAATGTAGCAGCCCACCATTCCGAAAACAATTTAGTGGTAATAAAATACGATCTGGAAAAACCTATTCCAAAGTATATGGATATTTTTAAACCCATTGCGCCAGAAAAGGTTGCAGTGATAAAAAAAGTTACTCCAAAACCACCTATAAAAGTAGTTCCAAAAAAGAAAAAAAAGAAACGAAAACCCGAAGGTGGATGCTAATGCCACCCAACATCCAATAACCTGTTTTCAACGAATTGGTCGGTTCTTGAAAACGCTATCAATTGCATACTGAAATAAGTCATCTTCTCTTTCTAAATGCATTGGTACGTCCATGATTATACCTTATAAAAAATACTTCTTATAGCCTTAGATGCTAACAATTTAGCATAATTCATATATAGTTATTGATTAACTCTGTAACAATTGTTACA
>JABDKZ010000021.1 GCA_013001935.1 Maribacter sp. | reverse complement strand
GGAATAGATAATTATAAAATCTTTATATTTAATCCTATCAAATTTTTGATAGGATTTTTTATTCAATTAAAGCATATTCACAATGGCCAGTATTTTCACCAAGATTATCAATGGAGAGATTCCCTGTTACAAAATAGCAGAGGACGATAAATTCTTCGCTTTTTTGGATATTAATCCAAATGCTAAAGGCCATACATTGTGCATTCCCAAAATCGAGGTCGATAAGATCATGGATTTGGATGAGGAAACTTATATGGGTCTTATGGCTTTTACTAGAAAGGTGGGCAAGGCCATTGAAGCTTCAATAGATTGCAATAGGGTGGGTATAACAGTCATTGGTCTCGAAGTACCCCACGTTCACGTTCATTTAATACCATTGAACGCAATGAAAGAAGCTACATTTCAACATAAAGTTTCACCTACAAAAGAAGAATTCGAAACTATTTCAGCTAAAATTCGCTCTAAAATTCAATAATCCTGGATTGCCATAGATATATCCCAACACCTATCAATACTATTATGGCGATGATCAAAATATAAAACAAAGAAGTAAACCGGATTGAAGCCTTTTTGGGGCTCACCATTTTCTGATAATAATTGAAAGATCGTTCAATATCATCGGTCCAATTCACGGGATAGATTATAGATTCACATTTATTACATTTAATTTTATGTGTTACCTCACTTGTGGTTTGATCATATAGTTTTCCGTATTTGTGTTTTTGCTGAAAAGTTATTTTCATGCCCTGATTAAAGCATTCCGGACAATTATTGGTGATATCTGCTTTCTTTATTACTTCAAACCTTTCCTTCGCCATAGCTTAACTGTTTATTTTTAAGGAAATTTGCATTATGGTACCTTCTTTTCCCGATGAAAGTACTTTGACTTTTCCTTGGTGATATTCTTCAACTATCCTTTTAACCAATGATAATCCTAGGCCCCATCCTCTCTTTTTGGAAGTTACCCCGGGATTGAATATGTTTTGATGATTTCTTTTTGGGATCCCACTACCGGTATCGGCCACTAGAATATTTACATATTTTCCAGCAGGTATGATATCTATGGCGATACTTCCCTTACCCTTCATTGCGTCAATTCCGTTTTTCACTAGATTCTCAATGGTCCAATTATATAGGGAATGATTTAGAAGAACAGGAAGCTTTTCAACCTTGGAATTGAAGGTAAAGTGAATCAATTTAGAACTTCTTCTTTTTAAATAATCGTAGGCTTCCTTAGTCTCATGAACAATGTCGAATTCTTTAAGTTCAGGCAAGGAACCAATTTTCGAGAATCGTTCCGTAATCGTTTCAAGTCTTGAGATATCCTTTTCTATTTCCTTCGTGATTTCGGGGTTTATTTTCTCAGTTTTGAGAAGCTCGTTCCATCCTAAAAGGGATGACAGTGGTGTGCCTATTTGGTGTGCGGTTTCTTTGGCCATACCGGCCCAAAGTTTATTTTGTTCAGAAGCTTTGTTGGTTTTAAAAAAGAACACAATAACCGTTGCAAAGAGCAGAATAATGAGTAAAAGGGCAATCGGATAATATTTTAATTTGTTTAGCACTTCAGAGTTCCCATAATATAATGTTGCCAAATGTTCACCCTGTTGATCTATGGAGATCGGCGTATTTTCGTTTTCAAATGTTTTAATGCTCTCTTGAAGATATATTGAATCTTTAACCTTATCCTCTGGCATGTTATTGGTTTTGAACGACCCATCCTTATTAACCAAGATCATTGGTGTTGATGTATTGTTTTGAAGTACCTTAATGGTAAGGTTACCCATATCTATATCTTCGGAATATTTTAAGAGTTCAGACTGGGCAGTGGCCCATATCTCCATTTTTAAACGCTCTTCTTCCTTGAATTTTTTAAAGAAGCTATTGGTATTCCACAAAATGAGACTCACGATAGCAAAAGCTATGGTAAGTAAAAAAAAATTAGAAGTCTTCTTTTTAGGATTAAAATTCATCCAGTTGGTTTGTTGCTTTAAAGATAACGCAAAATGATAATAAATGGTGTGCAAAGCACAGGGCTTCTTATTTTAAATCGCATTCAAATTACCTACATTTGCATTACAATGAACGATACGTTTTCTATACTTCCCAGTGATATTCCTATCCAAAAATTACATGCCTATCTTTTGGGTGCCATAGGGCCTAGGCCAATTGCTTTTGCGAGTACAATAGATGAGCATGGAAGGCCTAATTTATCGCCTTTTAGCTTTTTCAATGTCTTTAGTGCAAATCCACCAATTTTGATATTTTCACCGGCAAGGAGGGTCAGGGATAATACCACCAAGCATACCTTAGAGAATGTGCAAAAGGTTAAAGAGGTGGTCATTAATGTGGTCAACTACGATATGGTGCAGCAGATGTCACTTTCAAGTACTGAATATGCTGAAGGGGACAATGAGTTTTTAAAAGCAGGCCTAAGCATGTTGAAATCTGATTTGATCAAACCGTTTAGGGTAGCTGAATCCCCGGTACAGTTTGAGTGTAAGGTAACCAAGGTCGAACCTTTGGGCGCCGAAGGTGGGACAGGAAATCTTATTTTTTCCGAAGTGATGAAAATACATATAGATAAAGCTATAATTGGTGACGATGGTAATATTGATCAATTTAAAATTGACCAAGTGGCGCGCATGGGGGGCAATTGGTATTCAAGGGCTAATCAAGGATTGTTTGAAGTACCCAAACCATTATCGAGCTTAGGGATTGGCGTTGATAGTATTCCTGAAGGAATTAGGACAAGCAAAGTGCTTACGGGCAATGATTTAGGAATGTTGGGTAATGTGGAAAAATTGCCTTCCCAAATTCAAATCACCGATTTTATTAATTCGAACGATAGCCTTAAAGCTTTGATTAATTCAAATGATAAGCTAAAAGTGCACCGTAAAGCACAGGAGTTTTTATTTAAAAATGAGGTGCTTTCTGCTTGGAAAGTTTTACTGGCAAAATGAAACGCATACAGTTATTTGAATTTGAAGATTTTAGTTGGTTTCCGGGCTGGTTACGAGTCTGTATGACCAATTTAATCGTGATTCTTCAAAAGGGCCTGGGAGTACCAGAACTCCTTGCGGGATTAATTGCCGATGTTATGAAGAAAAAGAAACTGTCCCATATCGTTGATTTAGGTTCTGGGTCAGGGGGAGCAATGCCCGAAGTTATGCTTTCGTTGCAAGATTTGGAGGGTTTGGAAAATGTGACCCTCACCTTGACTGATTTATTTCCTAATGACGCCATGTTGAAGAAGTTCAATACAGATGCTAACGATAAAATCAGTTATCTTGAAACATCGGTTGACGCCACGAATATAGCAACGGCGCCGGAAGGTTTAAAAACCATGGTGAATTGCTTTCATCATATGCCACCCAAAAAGGCGAGGGCGATTTTAGAGTCGGCCCAAAGAACCAATCAACCCTTATTGGTTTATGAAATGGGGGATAATAATATACCGCTGCTCATTTGGTGGTTGTTGCTTCCAATTTCACTGATTATATTAATTATTATGGTTCTTTTTATGACGCCATTCGTAAAACCCTTAACTTGGAGGCAGGTTGTTTTTACCTATTTGATTCCGGTAATTCCGATTTGTTATGCTTGGGACGGTCAGGCCTCCTTGCCTAGAATGTATACACTCAAGGATTTAGATTATTTACTCGGAGGATTGGGTTCAGGGAACTATACTTGGCAAAAAGGGCATGCTGTAAAAAATAATGGTAAAAAACAGGGAATTTACCTTTTAGGGCTTCCCAATTAGAATTAGAGAATAGAATTTTAACACTAAACGCAAATTGCACAATTAATAAAAATGGAAATACAAGGAAAAATTAAGGTGATTAATGAAACTAAAACTTTTGGAAGTAATGGTTTTAGAAAAAGAGAAGTAGTGGTAACAACAGAAGAGCAATATCCTCAGCATATATTAGTTGAGTTTATCCAAGATAAGTGCGATTTACTTAATAGCTATAATGTAGGTCAGGATGTAAAAATCAGCATTAATCTTAGAGGTCGTGAATGGACCAATCCACAGGGTGAAGTAAAATATTTTAACGCAATCCAAGGATGGCGAATTGAGAATCTTCAGACGACTGAAGGTGATGCTGATATTCCGCCAGTACCCCCTATGGAGGCTTTTGAACCAGCAGACAATATCAACGATGAAGATCATGATGATCTTCCATTTTAATGAAACTTAAGTAGCTTGGAAAACTAACCCCGCTTTCTAGCTGGGTCTTTTTTTGATTCAATATGAAGGCTCATATTCATTTATAAATTAAGTAATTTTATATAAAATAGGAATCGTAAAAAAGAATAACACACATAAACCGTTGACCTTTCTTACCAATGAGCTATGTTTTCCATCGATTGAAGATGCAAATGCAGAAGGCTTATTGGCAGTTGGAGGCGATCTCTCACCTGAACGTTTAATGCTTGCCTATAGAAGTGGCATTTTTCCATGGTTCAATGAAGGTTCGTTGATTTTATGGTGGAGTCCCAACCCAAGAATGGTGCTTTATCCAGAACGTATCAAGGTTTCAAAAAGCATGCGAAAAGTTTTGAATAGCCATCAGTTTACTTTAACAAAGAACAGCTGTTTTGAAACTGTCATAGACCAATGTGCCTTGGTGAAACGAGCAGGTCAGGAAGGTACTTGGATTACCGATGAAATGAAGGAGGCCTACCTCAAATTAAATGAAAAGGGGTATGCACATTCATATGAAGTTTGGGAAGAAGGTACTATTGTCGGAGGACTTTATGGCATAGATTTAGGACATATTTTCTGTGGTGAAAGCATGTTTAGTCTGGTAAGCAATGCCTCAAAATTCGCTTTCCTTCAATTGGCAAAAGAACTGCATCAAAAAAACTATGATCTAATTGACTGCCAGCTTTATACCAAACATTTAGAAAGTCTTGGTGCCGAGGAAATTCCTAGGACGGAATTCTATAAAATTTTAAATAAAAACAAACTAGTCCAATAATCGCAATGCTTCGCGGCGACTAAGATTCGCCAAATCATTGGTATCGGTAAAATTCTTCACCCAATTGGGATTTGTTTTACTATATTCCCGCAAGACCCATCCAATGGCTTTATTGATAAAAAATTCCTTGGAGCCCAATAGGTTTTTAATGATATATTCAAGCCTCTGCGTGTCCATTTTTTCTTTGCTTTTCAGTTGATATAGCAAACAGCATCGCTGTAACCAAATATTCCCCGAAGCCAACCATCGGTCAATATAACTGTTCAATTGCTCCGGGAAATGGGTGAAATAGGAACCTATTAAATTAATGGCAATATAATCTACCGTATCCCACCAGGACTTGTGGGTCACCATATATTCCAATAATCCAATATCATTTTTGTTGAGTTGGCCAATATATTTATAAACCAATTCTTGGGCAATAAACTGGTATTCTCTTTGAGGTTTATTCCATAAGGTTTTTACAATTTCCTCTAAATCTTCTTTTGGTGGTAAATAGGATTTGACCAGAAATGGTTTTTGTATTTGTCGTCGCAAAGGGCTTTTAATACCGTAAAACTCAAACTGATTGCGCATATAGGCTTTTTGCCCTGCTGCGATTTTCGCGTTTGAGTTGCGCTTAAGTTCAAGTTCCAATGTTTGAACAAATCCATTCATTCTATATCCTCAAGTTTAGTATAAAACACGGTCGTGATTCATGGGTAAGGCTTGCCGTTTACGAGTAAGATTTCCATCTGCACTAAACCAAAGATCATATTCAGTATTTCTTTGATCATTCTTCCCGATAACGATTAGCCTGTATACGTTGTTTGGGAGTATGAGATTTTGAAAAGTGTTGGCTAATGAAGACTCAGTGTTAGTTGCAGGGTACTGTTGATAAATCCTCCTGATTCTTGATTTCCCATAAGCATCGGATAGGTATGCTTTTATTTTCTTGGCGGTATCTTCAGGGATATCAATTTCCTTAATCCGAAATCCTGAATTTTTTAATTTACCATTGGCGTCGTAGGCTAGAAAATAATGCAAGCGATCTCTTTTGAATTTTATGAGGTAAGTGGTTTCCAAACTGTCGACCTCTTTATAATAGCGTACTTGTTTAGTTTCTTGAACAAAAAGCATTGCATCTTTTTGAAGCGACGGAAACTGGTTTTTCCTAATGCGATGTTCCCTTTCTATGTGTTGGGAGAAACAAACCGTGCATATATAGAATGTGAAGACAAAAAGTCTATACTTCATCGTATCTAAAACAATTGACCTCATGATCGTTTACCATTCCTGTGGCCTGCATGTGCGCATAGACCACAGTACTGCCCACAAATTTAAAGTCCCTCTTTTTTAGGTCTTTACTTATGGTGTCAGATAATGCCGTATTGGCTGGCCCTTCCTTGTAATTTGTAAGGGCATTTTTTATGGGCTTACCATCAATAAACCCCCATATGTAATTGCTGAAACTACCAAATTCTTCCTGAACCTTAATAAATGCCAACGCATTATTTACTGTTGCCCTAACTTTTAGTTTATTCCGGATAATACCCTCGTCTTGCAACAAAGCCAAAATCTTTTTTTCGGAATACTTCGAAATCTTCATATAGTCAAAACCATCAAATGCTTTTCTAAAATTCTCTCGTTTACGAAGAATGGTAAGCCAACTTAATCCGGCCTGGAAGGTTTCCAGGGTCAAAAATTCAAAAAGGGTGCTGTCGTCTTTAACAGGAACCCCCCATTCATTGTCATGGTAAGCCACGTAGAGGTCATTTCCAAGACACCAACCACACTTATGTTTTTTCATTCAACTGAATCTTCTGTTCGTACTATGGTCGAATATTTTTAATATAGATGTTGACCAATTAGCCAAGGCTATTAGTCGTAATCAAATACCGCTAAAGCGACTCGCGTCTGAAAGCAAATTCTTAGTCAGTTAATTCGCCTGATGATATCGCATCTTCAAGACTGGCTTTAATGGTGGGGAACTTTCTAAAGAATTTCTTGCCATCAAGTAGTTTTAAAGTAACCTCCGTGCTCCCATCAGAAGTGTAAGCATAATCGGTTATTTCAACTTTTTTACCTAATACGGTCTTCATATCGGCTATACCTCCCCGTTTTATAATAAAATTCTTTCTAGGAAAATGAACGTGCTGATAATCTGATGCCGAAGGTTCTTCAATAGTTAAAACATCGCCTTTTTGAATGTTGTGCTGCTCTATTTGCTGAGCTTGTAATAAGGATACTGAGAGCACAAAAAGGATACAAAATGTAAAATTTCTCATGATTCAGTTTTTAATGATACTATAAATTTAAAAAAATATTAGGCAGTAAGCAAGTATAACATTTGTTAAACAATAGTTAAACTATTATATTATGATAGTAATACTATTATATTTGTCCTGTTATTTTAAATATATCTATTATGGAGCACTTATTGCGGTCAGTTAAAATTGAGATTAACGATAAGATTTATGTCAAAGATCCCGAGTCGTCTGATTTGGGTAAGCGAATTATAGAGAAAAGCATCTTGATGATTAGTGAGATGGGTTTTGAGAGCTTTACTTTTAAAAAGCTAGGAACCAAAATTGGCTCTAATGAAAGCTCTATTTATCGGTATTTTGAAAACAAGCACAAACTACTTCTCTATTTAACTTCCTGGTACTGGGGTTGGTTAGAGTATCAACTGGTTTTTACCACCAATAGTATAGCGGATACCAAACGAAAACTAGAAAAAGCAATTGAGATCGTTACGAAGACCACCGTTGAAGATTCTTCTTTCTCTCATATCAACGAGGTACTATTAAGCAGTATTGTCATTAACGAGTATTCAAAATCGTACTTGACAAAAGAAGTTGATGTGGAAAATAAAGAAGGTTATTTTGTGATATATAAAAGGTTGGTCACCAGATTGAGCGCCATGATACGCGAAGTTAACGCTGATTATAAGTATCCCAACAGTTTGGCAAGCACTATTCTTGAAGGATCTCTGCACCAACATTTTTTGAAGGATCACTTTAGTTCATTGACCGATTGTCATAAAGATGTTGATCCAACGCGGTATTTTCTTCACCTTGTTTCAACTATACTTAAATAATTACTAGAATGACCAAAAATATTTTGACTTCTTGGCAGCGACTCATTGGATTGCTCCGATTGGATAAGCGGGATATATTCCAAGTTTTTTATTATGCCATTTTTGCCGGTGTGGTTAATCTATCCTTGCCCCTTGGAATACAGGCCATTATAAACCTCATCCAAGGCGCCCAAATAAGTACTTCCTGGATAGTTCTTGTTATTTTGGTAACCTTGGGGGTCGCTTTTGGTGGAGTTTTACAGTTGATGCAAATTCGTATTATAGAAAACCTACAGCAAAAGATTTTTACTCGTTCTTCCTTTGAGTTTGCCTATCGTTTTCCAAAAATAAAGATGAGTCAGTTGGCCAACTATTATCCACCCGAGTTAGCCAATCGCTTTTTCGATACATTGACTGTACAGAAAGGTTTATCTAAAATATTGATTGATTTTCCCGCGGCCTTATTGCAGATTATTCTCGGACTCCTTCTGCTTTCTTTCTACCACCCGTTTTTTATCATCTACGGAATACTATTGTTGCTATTGATCTATATTGTGTTCAAATTCACAGCACAAAAAGGACTGGACACGAGTCTTTCGGAGTCAAAATATAAATACAAGGTTGCCCATTGGTTGCAAGAGGTTGCACGATCTATTATAAGTTTTAAGCTTTCAGGAAAGACTACCCATGCACTTGATAAGAATGATGAATTAGTAACTGAATATCTCGACGCCCGCGAGAGTCATTTTAAAATTTTGGTGCTTCAGTTCATTCAGATGATTGGGTTCAAGGTTTTGGTAACCGCAGGATTGTTATTAATTGGTGGCCTTTTGGTCCTGAATCAAGAAATGAATATTGGTCAGTTCGTTGCGGCGGAAATCATTATTCTTTTGGTTATTACATCGGTTGAAAAATTGATCGTTGGGCTTGAAACCTTTTATGATCTTTTAACCTCCTTGGAAAAATTGGGTCAGGTAGTTGATAAAGAGCTTGAGTCGCAAGATGGAGAAAGACCATTTGCCGAGAACGAGAGTTTTAAAATTCAAATAGATGATGTTTCGTACAAGGTGCCGGAAAGGGAGAAGAAAATTATTGATAGTGTTAACCTTTCAATCACCCCTACTTGCAAAATTCTTATTAATGGTGTCAGTGGCTCTGGTAAGTCTACCTTGTTAAGAATAATTGCGGGCATATTGGAGCCAGATTCTGGTGGCATTTTTATCAATGAAGTTTCACTGAAAGGAGTGAACGTGAATTATTATCGATCACATATTGGTCAGTCCTTACCAGAGGAATCTCCTTTTGAAGGTACTATTCTGAATAATATCACTTTTGGCGATAAGGACCTTACAAAGGAGCAGGTTTATTGGGCTTTGGATAAAGTAGGCTTAACGCAATTCGTTAAAGAACAGCCCCAGGGGCTACAGACTATTTTGTATCCCGAGGGTAAACAAATTCCTTGGACCATTGCAAAGAAAATTGTTTTGGCTCGCAGTATCGTAAGAAAACCTAAGCTCTTGATCTTAAAAGATCCTTTGGATCATTTTGATCAAGATGAAGCCATAAGAATTATGAACTTTTTAAGTAATCCTGAAAATGGTTGGGCTCTGGTCGTGGTAAGTGCCAACTCGAGATGGGCCGATAAATGTACCCGAGTCATCACTATGG
>JABDKZ010000019.1 GCA_013001935.1 Maribacter sp. | reverse complement strand
ACGTTGTCAAATTTTTGTGTGTACTTCTTTACTATAGAATCACCAAAGCCTTGAACTTCAGTAAATATGGTATTTACCATGTTTTCTATGTCTGATACGGTTTGGGTAGGACGTTTCAATACCTTTTCCCAATCCTCCCTCTTTGGGTTATAAATCTTATTCATTATAAAACCATTTTCTCAATTGGGCAAACTAAAATCCCCTCTGCACCTGCCTGCTTCAATTCATCGATCACTTCCCAAAATTTATCCTTATTGATGACCGTATGTACTGAGCTCCAACCTTTTTCAGCCAGGGGTAACACTGTTGGGCTCCTCATTCCCGGCAATAATCCTAGAATATCATCCAATCGTTCATTTGGGGCGTTTAATAGTACATATTTAGATTGTCTCGCTTGCAACACTGATTTGATCCGGAAATGTAATTTAGCAAGGATAGCCCTTCTCTCTGCTGTAATTTTTTTGGATACTGCCAATACAGCTTCACTCTTCAACATTACTTCTACTTCCTTTAGATTGTTCTTGAAAAGCGTGCTGCCACTAGACACGATATCGCAAATAGCATCAGCTAAACCAATATTTGGAGCTATTTCAACAGATCCATTGATAATATGTAAATCGGCTTCAACACCTTTTGCCTTCAAATATTCACTAACCGTGTTAGGATAAGAGGTTGCGATTCTTTTACCTTGAAAATCTTTGACCGAATTATATGCCATAGCCTTTGGTATGGCCAATGACACACGACATCTTGAAAACCCTAGTTTTTCCGCAACATCAATATCGCCGCCTTTTTCTATCAATACGTTTTCACCAATAATTGCAATATCTACTACTCCGTCCCTTAAATACTGGGGGATATCGCCATTACGTAAATAAAAGACCTCCATAGGAAAATTCCTGGCAGATGCCTTTAATTGATCTTTACCATTATCAATTGAAACGCCACAATTTTTAAGGATTTGCAAGGATTCCTCATTCAAGCGGCCTGACTTCTGTATGGCAATTCTAATTTTTGTCATATTATTTCTTTTACTATTTCCCAATTCCCTTTTCTAGCGATTTAAAAATTGGACTGAATAAAAAACCCGTTTGATTTCTCAAACGGGTCAGAATTATGTTGTAAATACTACAATAGATTTCTACCTCGCCTGAGAGCAAGTGTAAAAATGATGATGTGTATTTTGGTTTCTCATTACAATTGTAAAATTAGAACTTATTTTTAATTCACAAAACATTTGTTTTAAATAGTACAATTCATTTTTGGAGAGCTATCCTATAAAACGGCTTAATTGTTCCCTAAAATCAATGGTAACCCTGAATCACCACTTCCTACAACAACTACTTTCGCATTTGGTGATTTAGAAAGCTCGAGGGTAGCATCAATGCCTTTATCCTTAAGAATTTTATCTGTTAATGAGGCACTCAAGATTCTGTTAGCATCTGCCTTACCTTGGGCTTCAATTCGTACTTTTTCTGCTTCTTTAGCCGCAGTTACCAATCTAAATTCATATTCCAAGGATTCCTGTTCTTGTTTCAATTTACGTTCAATAGCCTCTTTTATTGTAGGAGGCAGGGTTACATCCCTAACAAGCACTTCATTCAACTGAATGTACTGCCCATCAACAATCTTCTTGGTTTCTTCGTAGATTTCTGCCTGAATGGCATCTCTTTTACTGGAGTATAATTGCTCAGGAGTATATCTACCGACCACACTCCGTGCAGCAGATCTTATAGTGGGCAATAACACTCGTTGTACGTAGGCTTCGCCTTTTTCCTGATGCAGCTTTCCTAACATTTCCCTTTTTGGCTCAAACCAAGCCGAGGCATCCAGTTTTATCTCCAAACCATTAGAAGACAATACCTGCATTTTCTCAAAAACTTCTTGCTGTCTTACCTCATAAATATACACCTTGTTCCAAGGAGCAACGATATGAAAACCCTCACCCAACGGCGGTTCATCAGTTACAACACCCCCACCAAAGGTCTTATATAAAACACCGGCTTCACCAGAGCCAATGGTGATGGCTGATTTTGATATTAATATTACCGCAAGAATCAGAATGAAAACCGCGGGTAATGCAATTTTAGGTAATTTATCCATTTTAATTTTTTTTAAGTTAATCCGTAATATTTTCTAATAAACCATTCTAAAGACAAAGCACTTAGTATTATTGCCAGAAGAATTTTAAAATCAAGCAAAGATACGACATTTTGGTGGCTTTTTTGGATGGGTGTGAATTTGTTCTCAACCAGCAAATCAGTAATCAAATCATTGGATTGGGCAGGAAAATAATTGTTGCCACCTGTACTTCTTGCAAGGCGGTTCAACTTTTTATAATTACTTGATGTAAATTGTCGTTCTACATCGAAATCCAATATATTGAAACTGCCTGATTTGGAAATATTACTATTGACCACCTTAACGATAAAGGTATATTCCCCAGGAGTCATATTACTCAAGTCCACTTCATAATAATTGCCTTTCAAAAGCATTGGAAATTCCTGAGCACCCTCTACTCCTTCTTGTTTAAGCTGTAATAAAATTTCAGCATCAGAATCAAAAGTGAAAGATTCATCAAAATAGGTCGCAGCTATTTTAGCTTCAATATTGCCTTCGTAGAACGACTCGTAATTCAGCACCAACCTACTTCTGGAATCATTGGAAGAAAGGAAGAGCACTATCTTGCCGATCAGCTGGTCAAAATCATTGAAATTCTGGTGTTCTCTATAATTTTGAACTCTCCATTTCCAAAGGTTTTCACCGAATAATACGGCTTCGCGTTCAAAACCACTTTCCGTTAATACCAACAAGGGCTCGCCAATATCAGCACCCTTTATTCTTTGTCGAAGCAACACCTCATGGCCCTTGTTGATAATGACTTCCCCCAAGTTCGTTTCTAAAGGTGGATAATCGTCCATACTTAATGTTGAAATGTCGAATTTTGAAAAACCTTTATTTATTAATGGGGTGACTTCCTCGGCTTGATCATAGCTGTTTTTTGTAACTGCACTTTGGGCGCTATTAAGAAAATTCCAATTGGTTTTGGGGCCGCTGATAACAAAAAAATTAGTCTTTGCCTTTTTAATAAACTCGAATAACCTACTGAAAGCAAAAGTTGGCTGGTAGAGAATAAAAAGGTCAATGTCGCTAAGGGTTTTTGAATCAACCGTTGGTTTTATGATCGTGACCGATCGTTGTTCATTACTCTCAATAGATTTTTTAAGCGCCCCTATGTCAGGATGCAATACATTGGAGACTATGG
The DNA here is from genome assembly GCA_013001935.1 of Maribacter sp. Taxonomy (GTDB): domain Bacteria; phylum Bacteroidota; class Bacteroidia; order Flavobacteriales; family Flavobacteriaceae; genus Maribacter_A. The sequence goes on along the minus strand of JABDKZ010000019.1, from coordinate 1,110 downwards.
CCACATTGGTTTTCTCATCAATTACTTCGATTGCAATCGTCTTGGAGTTGTTACGGGTATTCTTTTCATTAATTAGCGGTTCAAGACTAATGCGCAAGGTTTTTAAACCAACTGAAGCCGCATTTAAACTTAGGTTAACCACCTTTGCGTTGCGGTCATTGGTAAAATTCAATTTTTGGGAATGTACATTTTTGCCATCCAACGCTACATTTATTTCTGTTTGTATATCTTCTAGGCCCTCATAAGAGACGAATATTTCTAGTGGGAATCTATTTTTCAAGAATACATATTTATTCGTATTCACTGAATTGATCCTCAAGTCATCGTACCGCGTTGTATCTCCTAAAACAATTGGATAAATCGGAAATTTCTGGTTTTCGCCATAATACTCGTAGTCCTCCCCTAAAGTACTATTGCCGTCTGAAAGCAGTACAACAGCACTCGTTGTGTTGCCATATATTGTATTCAAGCCTTTTAATGCTTGGACAATATTTGTAGCACTCTCGGTAAAAGTAAGACTATCCGAAATTCGTAAGGTTTTACCAAATTGATATTGCTCTAAGTTGAATTTATCAGCTAATGCAATTGAAGAATTTAAGCTTTGCAGGATAGAATCTACCTGATCTTTAGCGCCTATATTGCCGATTGAAGAAGAGTTATCAGTCAGAACCAATAAGTTGGCCTTTTCAAGCGTAAACTCCTTTTTGGTAAATTTTGGGTTTACCAATAACAAAAACACGCTAAAGAGTGCAATAAAACGCAAAAAGGAAAACAGCAATCGTTGTTTTCCTTTCGTTTTTGTTTTGTAAAAATATTGAAAGAGAACAATAAGCAATGCTAAGACAGCGGCCAAAATGATTAAAAGTACAGTTGTCGTTTGCATTATTCCGTTACTCGTTCATTTTGAATGGATAGTGTTTGGATAATATCTAAAAGGATGGTGAAATCCCTTTTGCCTAAATACAATTAAGTTAACATACCACCGCCAACGTTCAAAACCTGCCCTGTGATATATGACGATAAATCTGAAGCTAAAAATAAACAGGCATTTGCTATATCTTCAGGGGTTCCACCGCGCTTAAGAGGAATAGCATCTCGCCAACCTTGTAC
>JABDKZ010000449.1 GCA_013001935.1 Maribacter sp. | reverse complement strand
AAAACGAGGCCATAAAGAAAGGGGCCGAAGAAAAGTTCAAGGAAGTTCAAAAGGCCTATGAACAAATTCAAAAGGAAAGAGGTATAGCCTGAATTTTATATCCCTCGAAATATGGAGAATTTCTTGTTTTATATTGAATTGGGTCTTGATCATGTGCTAGACTTTGCAGCCTATGATCACATCTTGTTCTTAGCTGCTCTCAGCCTTCCGTTCACTTTTAATAGTTGGAAGAGGGTATTGGTTTTAGTAACGGTTTTTACGATTGCCCACTGTCTTTCCCTGGGCTTGTCGGTTTATGATATTATGGTTGTGAATGTCGGTCTGATTGAATTCCTTATCCCGGTGACCATACTTTTTACGGCCGTTTTCAACTTATTATATATTAAATCGACTTCCAGGGAGCGAAGTATAGTATTACATGTTCTGGCTACTGCATTTTTTGGCCTTATCCATGGTTTTGGCTTCAGTAATTATTTTAAAATGCTAATGTCAGGGGAAGATGAAAAGCTTTCACCGCTTTTGGGTTTCGCCACAGGGATTGAATTATCCCAGGTACTTATTGTGCTTTTAGTGCTTGGTTTAGCCCATGTAATTCAGTCTTTTTTAAAGGTAAAACGGCAATATTTTGTAACCTTAGCTTCAATTTTGGTCATTATTATTACAATACCAATGTTAATTGCAACGTTCCCTTGGTAGGTATATGTTAAATTTAACCATATAGTTTTGTAGGGATTTTGTAAAGCAGGTATCTTAGTCCTCTACCAAAAAATTGTTTTTGGCTTCATGAAGAAAACCAAACAGGAAAAATACGATAAAGCCTATCTGCGAATGGCACAGGAATGGGGTAAATTGTCCTATTGCAAACGCAGACAAGTTGGGGCGATTGTGGTGAAAGACAGGATGATCATTTCCGACGGATATAATGGTACACCTACCGGATTTGAAAACATTTGTGAGGACGATGATGGGTATACCAAATGGTACGTGCTTCATGCAGAAGCCAATGCTTTGTCAAAAGTAGCATCATCTACACAATCAAGCGAAGGGGCTACCCTGTATATAACACTTTCGCCTTGTAAAGAATGTAGTAAGCTTATCCATCAATCAGGTATAAAACGTGTTGTGTACCAAATTGCATACAAGGATGATTCGGGTTTAAAGTTTTTGAGTAAGGCCGGCATTGAACTAGTTCATATGCCAATCATTGAAGAATCAGTAGTTTAATAAATTTAGGAATACCCATTGAAAAGGAAATATAATTACATATTACCAACAATAATTGCCGCGGCGCTAGCGCTGGGGGTTTTTGTGGGAGGAAAACTTCATTTCAATGATACACCTGAAAAACTGTTTACAACAAATTCCAAAAAAGACAAGCTTAATAGGTTAATAGACTATATTGATTACGAATATGTTGATGACATTGATACTGATAGTATTGTAGATGTTACCGTAAATAATATTCTTGAAAAATTAGACCCCCATTCTGTGTATATCCCAAAACGGGAAATGAATGAGGTTTCAGAGAATATGAAAGGTGATTTTGTGGGGATTGGTATTAATTTTTACCCCTATAAAGACACCATTTCCGTAATACGTACGGTGAATGGAGGCCCGAGTTTTTTAAAGGGAATTTTACCCGGAGACCGTATTCTAATGGCCGGCAATGATACCTTGTTTGGGCGGGGTCTCGAAAGCGATAGGATCGTAGAAAAATTAAAAGGCAAAAAAGGTTCTTTTGTTGAGTTAACGGTATATCGTAGAAGTGAGGATCGGACTTTTAAAGTCAATGTTAAAAGAGATATTGTCCCTATTAAAAGTGTAGAGTCTTATTATATGATGACCCCTATAATGGGTTATATTAAAGTAAACCGTTTCGCTGAATCAACATTTAAGGAATTTAAAGCTGCACTTAATGCCTTGAGGAAGCAGGGAGCTGAAAAGCTTACCTTGGACTTACGGGACAATCCCGGGGGCTATTTGGGAATTGCGGAACAAATGGCCGATGAATTTTTGGAAGATGGAAAAATGATTCTTTTTACCAAAAACAAAAAGGGTAAAATAGAGAATATATATGCGACTGATAAAGGTAGTTTTGAGGATAAACCCATTTATGTTTTGATAAATGAGCGTTCTGCCTCTGCTAGCGAAATTATTGCCGGGGCTTTGCAGGATAACGATATTGGAACGATCGTAGGTCGTCGTTCTTTTGGTAAGGGCTTGGTACAACGCGAAATGGAATTGGGCGATGGTTCCGCCGTTAGACTAACGGTATCACGCTATTATACACCAACTGGCCGAAGTATACAACGCCCCTATGAAAATGGAAGTAAGGATTATTATAAACAATTTACCGATAGGTACCATAATGGGGAAATGGTATCCGTTGACAGCATAAAGGTGGCCGACTCCTTAAAATTTACAACACCTAAGGGGAGAGTAGTATATGGTGGCGGAGGTATTATTCCAGATGTTTTTGTGCCTATAGGGACCAATGAGGAAGAAGCTGTTGAAAGTATGGACAGCCTTGGTTTTCTTTCCTTTTTTGTTTTTGAATATTTAGATGAAGACCGAAAGCGCTTTGATGATATTACCGAGGATGAATTTATTCAGGAGTTTAAGGTTGATGATATTTTATTTGAAAGGTTTGTTGATTATTCGGTAAAACGCGGCCTGAAAATGAATTTCTACGATTTTGAAGATCAACTTAAGCTTTATTTAAAAGCGGCTTTGGCCGAGCAATTGTTTGGGGCCAATGTGCATGCCGAGATTAAAGGCACATCAGATGCGATGCTTAAAAAGGTATTATATTTAGATAGACCCATGATCAGACAGGGCGAAGCAGACAAAATAGAGGCTACAAATTAATCCTCCTCAATTTTATTCTTGATTTTTCGGGAAGTAATAAAAATTAACAGCAAGACTATAGCACATAACGAGGCCAATATGCCGATAAGTGCTATTATGCTATTTCCTTCCAAAGGATTGTTAAAATTTACCAAGGTTACATTGTAAGCAATGAGCAATATTGCCAATACAATCAATATGACGGTGAATGTTTTATTCATTTATTCAAAATAAGGCATTGATATTGGTTGTAAATAATTTAACCGCGATGGCCAATAAAATAACGCCGAAAACTTTGCGGATAATACTTATACCATTTTTACCAAGTACTTTTTCAATGCGTTTTGAAGATTTCAAAACAAGATATACAAAGATAATGTTTACAAGAATGGCTACAATAATATTTTCAACGTAAAATTCTGCTCTTAATGATAATAACGAAGTCATGGTACCAGCACCGGCGATCAATGGAAAAGCGATAGGAACAATTGAAGCACTTTCGGGGGCATCATCCTTGTAAAGGGTAATGCCTAAAATCATTTCTATCGCAAGAAAGAAAAGGACAAATGAACCAGCCACTGCAAATGAATACACATCTATTCCAATTAAATTTAGAATTTCCTTTCCAATAAAAAGAAAGGCAATCATTAATATTCCGGCAACCAAGGATGCCTTTTCAGATTGTATATGTCCTATCTTGCTTCTCAACCCTATTATTACGGGAATACTTCCAATAATATCTATGACCGCAAAAAGCACCATGCTTGATGTGGCTATTTCCCTGAAGTTTAAATTTAATTCCATTGTCATGTATTCAAATTGCCGACAAATCTACGTTAACCAACGATGATTTAGATGTTCTAGGGTAAAAATATTCAGCAAATTTATAAAGAAGTATGTCCTATCTTTGGCGCCAAATAGTTGTAAGATGTTCCAACTGGGTAAGACCATTGTGTCCGAGGAAATTATTGAAAATGATTTTGTGTGCAATCTAAGTGCCTGCAAAGGCGCCTGTTGTGTTGATGGTAACGCCGGGGCACCTTTGGAGGATGATGAAACCGAAATCCTGATTGAAATTTACAAGGATATTAAACCTTTTCTTCGCCCCGAGGGAATAGCAGCCATTGAAGATCAGGGAGCTTTTGTTAAAGGTGATGATGGGGAATGGGAAACTACTTTGGTCAACAATAGTGAATGTGCCTATGTGGTATATGATGATGACAATACGGCCAAATGCGGTATTGAAGATGCATATAATAATGGAGCGGTATCATGGAAAAAGCCAGTTTCCTGCCATCTGTACCCGGTTAGGGTAAGGGAATATACTGAGCTTACGGCAGTTAATTACCACAGGTGGCAGATATGTGATGCGGCCTGCGAATTAGGAGAAGAACTTAAGGTGCCGGTATATAAATTTGTCAAAGAGGCCTTGATAAGAAAATTTGGCAAAGATTGGTATGCAGAACTAGAGCAAGTAGCCACCAAAATCACTAAGTCGTAGGTAGGTGCAAAACAACACGTGTACCTGTCGAATTCTGGTCCTTATCGAATAGGTCAATGATGGTTACATCAAAAGTGTTTTGATAATCCCTCGCAAAATTTGCCAATCGTTCCTTGGTAATCTCAATTCCGACAGATTTCCGTTTCAATACCCTATTCTTTTTGATTATCTCAGAGGCGTCCCTTCCTACGCCATTATCGGTAATGCTGATATCGATGAAATCATCATTGGCCCTACTTACCTCAATGTCAATGTTCTTTTCTCCTTCTTTTGATGAAAGACCATGCCATATGGCATTTTCAAGAAATGGCTGTAATATTAAGGAAGGCATCTTAACCCTATGTATATCAATATCATCTTCAATGGATACATTGAAATTTATCTCATCAGAAAAACGAATGTTCTCGATATTCATATAAAGTTCTACAGTTTCTAATTCTTCAGCCAATGAAATTTCCTTCAAGGAAGACGCTTCCAATATTTTACGTACTAATTTGGAAAATTTATTCAGGTAATGAACGGCATTCTTTTTTTCATTATTTATGATATATAATTTGATGGAATTTAAGGAGTTGAACAAAAAATGTGGATTCATTTGACTGCGAAGCATGGTTTGCTCCAGAGTCAGTAATTTCTTGTCATTTTTAAGTTGGTATTGCCTATAAAGAATATAAAAGATACCCGCCAGCAACGCTAAGGTGAAACCACCTATTAATAAAGAAGTCTGGTTTTTGCGAAGTCTTGTCTTATTAAGTTCATTCTCAGCAGCAAGTATTTGCAATTTGTTAGCGTTCTTATCAGCTTCATATTTTAAGATCAAATCATTGACATAACCAAGAGTAAAGCTGTTTGATATTTCATTTTCCAACGATTTTGCTTGTCTGTAATATTCAAAAGCCTTTTTATAATCTCCTTGAAATTCCGATATTTTCGACAAGGACTTACTGGCATCTATGATTTGCTCAGGAATTTTATGCTTTTGAGCAATCTTTAAACTTTCTATAAGTGGAATTTCTGCATCCTTATATTCATTTTGTTCCAGCAATGCTACCCCCAGATTAATGAGAACATCAGAAATAATTTTAGGATCTCCGACTTGCCTTGCATCTTTAAGTATTTCTTCAAGCATAACCTCTGCTTCCTCATTTTTACCTTGATGAACATAAACATGTGCTATGCTATAATTGCAAATGATCTTACCTCTTTCAGAATTAATTTGATTATTGTAGCCCAATGAAAGGCGGAAATTTTCCAAGGCTTCTTCTAGCATGCCTTGAGCTTCGTAACAATCCCCAATATTTTGATGGTTTATGGCCAAACCTAGTTTATTCTCCAATTCCGCTTCCAACTCCAACGATTTTGAAAATTTCTCAATGGCCTGTTGATACTGCCCAAGTTTTCGATAAATATTTCCTATACCATTTAAGGAAACATTAATGCTCCGTTTGATATTTCGGGAAGGATTTTCAACCGTTTCTGCAAGTATCAAAGCATCTTGGTAGTACTTGAGGGCTGATTTTACCGCATCAGTCCTAGTGTAGATTACGCCAATCATATTTTGGCTATAAATCTTAAATTCCAGATTATTTGATTCAGTTGCGACATCATAGGCTTTTTGGTGCAGGTTTATTGCCTTGACGAATTGCGAAATGTCCCGATATCTGCGGCCAAGTTGGTTGAGGGCATAAGACTGGCCACTAAAAAATTCATTCTTGCCCGCCTCCTTGGCGAAATAACGCATTAAGGTCGTGTCTTTTCTAAACGGCCTCAAAACAGCATCCAGTTCGGAGTAGGTCTTAAGGTTTGTATTTACAAGACTATCGGTAGTTTTCTTAAAAACATCAGATATGTTTTGGGTATGTCCTGTTTTTAAACAGAACAAGAAAAAAAAGAAAAATCCATATTTTCCTATACCCATGTACATTGATTTAAAACTATATAAAGGAAGTTCGGGGGAAATTAATAAATTATATCATATCCAAGAAATCTGACTTCTTTTGCCTAGAAACGGGAATTTTGTGATTTGAATTTAGAACCACATAACCGTCGGTTTTTAAGAATTCCTTGATTTTATGTAGATTAATAATATATGAATTGTGAATGCGGTAAAAAGAATCAGCGGGTAACAGATCATTCACTTCTTTGAGTTTTTTGGTAAGCACGATTTTTTGGCCATCAGTAAGAAATATAGTGCTGTAGTTTCCGTCAGATTCAGCGTAAAGAATTTCATCACTCTCCAAAAAAAGTAACTTGCCATCCGTATTGAAAGTTATTTTCTTATGTGAGGTATTGGCATTGAAGTTCAAAAGAATCTTTTCTAAGCGATCTGAGGTATAGTTTCTGTTATTGAACTTTTTAATTTTAACAATAGTGTCTTTTAAATCGTCTGTGTCTATTGGTTTTAAAAGATAGTCTATGGCTTCATTTTTAAGCGCCTTTATGGCATATTGGTTGTAAGCCGTTGTTATCACTACCGGAAAATTCTTGTTGGTCAATTTTTGAATGAATTGAAAACCATCCATCGTAGGCATTTCTATATCCAGGAACAAACAATCCGGCGTATTTTTTTCTAGATACTCCAAAGCTTCAAAAGGATCGGTAAACGAAGCGTTGACCATGATTTCATTGCTGAAATTGGTCAGCTCCCAAGAAAGACTCTGGAGTGCCTTTAATTCATCATCAACAATTACAGCTTCTAACATAT
>JABDKZ010000416.1 GCA_013001935.1 Maribacter sp. | reverse complement strand
AAGGTCAAAAGTAGAATAGTGCTTACACCACAACACGCCAAAAAATTCTTAAAGGCCTTGGGTGATAATGTAAGTCGATTTGAAAAAGCCCATGGTACAATCAAGGATTACGAGCAACCTCCGATACCAATTAATTTTGGTCCTACAGGAGAGGCATAAATTAAAAAAGCCCATGAATTTTGTTCATGGGTTTTTTATTGGCTTTTCTTTTCTTATTTGAATTCGGAAGTAAAATGCAGTATTACCGAGGGGTATTTCTGTTGTGTCATTTGCAGTGAGAACTGTGAATCGGCCAAAAACACCAACTGACCTTGTTTGTCTTTCGCCAAGAACTTTTGTTTAACCCTTTTGAACTCTTTAAATTCCTCATTTTTTTCATCCTGTGCGTCTACCCAACAAGCCTTGTAAACGGGAAAGTTTTCATAACTACATTTCGCACCATACTCATGTTCCAAACGATATTGTATAACTTCAAATTGTAGGGCACCTACTGTGCCAATTACCTTGCGACCATTTAATTCCAAAGTGAATAATTGTGCGACTCCTTCATCCATAAGTTGGTCAATACCCTTGCCTAGTTGCTTTGATTTCATTGGGTCGGCATTATTTATATACCTGAAATGTTCCGGTGAAAAGCTTGGGATACCTTTATAATTAAGGATTTCCCCTTCGGTCAATGTATCCCCGATCTTAAAATTCCCTGTATCATGTAAGCCTACAATATCTCCTGGATAGGAAATATCAACGATTTCTTTCTTCTCTGCAAAAAATGCATTTGGACTCGAAAATTTTAATTTCTTTCCATGGCGTACATGTAAATAGGGTTTGTTTCGTTCAAAAGTTCCTGAAACTATTTTTATGAAAGCAAGCCTATCGCGGTGTTTGGGATCCATATTGGCATGTATTTTAAATACAAACCCAGTAAGGTCTTTTTCGTTGGGTTCAACAAGTCTTTCTTCAGCCATTTTAGCTCTTGGGGAAGGTGCAATTTCAATAAAACAATCCAAAAGCTCCCGAACGCCAAAATTGTTCAGGGCCGAACCAAAAAAAACAGGTTGTTGTTGGCCATTTAAATAAAGCTCTTTATTAAAATCTGAATAAACCCCATGTACCAATTCAAGATTATCTCTCAAATCCTGTGCGGCCTGCTCACCGATGATAGTTTCAAGTTCCTTACTTTCTATGTCGTCGAAGGCAATAGTATCCTCGATATTTTTCTTACTATCCCCACTGAATAGGTTGATGTTCTTTTCGTAAATATTGTAAATGCCCTTGAAATCATAACCCATACCAATTGGGAAACTTAAAGGAGTAACTGAAAGTCCTAATTTTTGTTCGAGTTCATCCAATAAATCAAATGCATCTTTTCCTTCCCTATCAAGCTTGTTAATAAAAACGATTATGGGAATGTTGCGCATTCTGCATACTTCGACCAGTTTAACCGTTTGCTCCTCAACACCCTTTGCAACATCTACAACAACAATCACACTATCCACAGCGGTTAATGTCCTAAAGGTGTCTTCAGCGAAGTCTTTATGACCGGGCGTGTCAAGGATATTTATCTTTTTGTCCTTATAAATAAAGGCCAAAACAGAGGTAGCTACTGAAATTCCTCGTTGGCGCTCAATCTCCATAAAGTCGCTCGTGGCCGTTTTTTTGATTTTATTGTTTTTTACTGCACCGGCTTCTTGAATTGCTCCCCCAAACAATAGTAATTTTTCGGTTAGGGTTGTTTTTCCCGCATCAGGATGGGAAATAATTCCGAATGTACGTCGCCTTTCAATTTGGTCCTGAAAACTCATTGCTTGATTTTGGGCAAAAATAATCTAAATTATAGGATAATTGGTGTGATATGGAAGTCTTTTGAAACAGTAATGAATTCATTTTTTTCTTTCAATTAAATAGGTGGATGGTATATTGATTTATCATATAATTCAAGCGTGATAAATGGCATTTGAATCTAGTTTTTCTATGTGAGTAATAGTAGAATACAAAATGCGGATAATATCGATATTCAGTACGTTGAAACAATTCAAATTGCGTTTTATCGATTAATTTCGTTGTTAAAAGATATTTAATATTTATGCCTTCCAATCTATTTGTCTATCAAAATATTAGATATATCTTGCATTCAATTGTAAGAGCCCCATTTTTTGCAATACTTTACTTCATTTAGCCATGGTCATTAGTAATTAACTGCTGATACTTATGGAAAATATTATACACCCTTCAATAAAACAAGGTATTGTAAGGATTATAGGGTTATTCGTACTCCTAAATGTCCTTAATCTTGGTATCTCTTCTTTAAAGGCAAGTCCACTTTTATACCCCACTGTTACTTTATTTACCGATACGGATGGTGATTCTGTTCCAGACCATATCGATGTTGATGATGACGACGATGGTATTATTGATACTATTGAGGACGATAATCAAGATGGAGATAATGATCCATATACCAATCCTACAGATACTGATGGTGATGGAATTCCCAATTATCATGATAAAGATTCTGATAATGATGGCATTTTGGACATTGTTGAAGCTCAGACCACTGCCAATTATATTGAACCCTGTGGTATTGATAGTGATGGCAATGGTTTGGATGATCATTATGAGGAAACACCAGGTAGTTGTGGTGGTTTAACTCCTATCGACACGGATGGAGATACCATTCCGGATTATTTGGATATTGATTCTGATAATGATGGAATTTTAGATAATATCGAGGCTCAGACAACTTCTGGGTATATTGCCATTTCAGGTGAAGATGGTAATCACAATGGTTTGGACGACAATTATGAACCTGAATGTAAATGCGAGGGTTTGACACCGGTAGATACTGATTCTGATGAATTTCCTGATTTTAGAGACATAGATTCAGACAATGAC
>JABDKZ010000413.1 GCA_013001935.1 Maribacter sp. | reverse complement strand
AGATTACTCCTCCTATCATGACAACCTTGGCACCAATGGCGGGTACTTCTTTGGTCAATATACCTGTCATGACCACAGCTAAAATAGGAACACTTAAACTGCCCAGGGATTGTTGGATGTAGCTGAACAAACCATCCGGCGCAAAAGCTATAAAAGGAGCAATCATCATAGACACCAGACCAAGGGCCAGACCAAATGTTTTACCAGCTTTAACCGTTTCAAGTTCGGTCGCATCTTTCTTAAAATACATTCTGTACAAATCAAAGCCAAAAAGTGTAGCACTACTGTTGAGCAAACTATTAAAAGAGCTAAGTACCGCACCAAATAATACAGCAGCAAAAAAACCAGTAAAGGCTCCCGGTAATACTTTTGCAACCAAAGCAGGATAGGCTTGATCTGGATTTTCTAATTGACCATCAAAAACATGCCAGGCAATAATTCCGGGTAGGACTACAATAATTGGAATGACAAACTTCACAAAGGCGGCAAGGAGCATTCCTTTTTGCCCCTCCTTAAGGCTTTTGGCCCCAAATACCCTTTGTAAAATGGATTGATTGGTTCCCCAGTAATATATTTGCGCTATCATCATCCCAGTGAAAATTGTACCGAAGGGGATGGAAGAATCCACGGCTCCTTGCATTTGAAACTTTTCCGGATTGGTATCCCACAAAATGCCGATTCCCTTTCCAAAGTCTCCATCACCAATAAGCATTAAACCAAAAATAGGAATCAACAGTCCGCCTACCAAAAGTCCAATGGCGTTGATGAGGTCAGATACTGCTACTGCTTTCAGGCCTCCAAAAATCGCATAGATCATCCCTATAACTCCAATAGAAATTACGCAGATCCAAATTACAGCCCATTGTCCAACCTCCAACACCTCTGAGAGATCGAACATCGTGCTAAAGGCTAGTGAACCAGAATATAATATCGTCGGTAGTAATACGATTCCGTAAGCAAACAGAAAGAGAATTGACAATAAAGCTTTGGTCTGTTGATCGAACCTTTTCTCAATGAATTCAGGAATAGTAGTTATCCCTTTTTTCATATACTTTGGCAATAGATAAATTGCCGTAAAAATCATCGCTATTGCTGCCAGAGTTTCCCAAGCCATTACCATCAAACCCTCTGCAAAAGCTTGTCCGTTTAACCCAACAATCTGTTCTGCTGAAAGATTGGTCAATAATAGCGATCCTGCTATTGTTATAGCACCCAGGCTTCGACCGCCCAAATAATAGCCGTCAGCAGATTTTTCATCTGTTTTGCGTGTTGCATACCATGCAACACCGGCTACGAAAAGTGTAAATCCTAAAAAAGAGATGACAGTAAGCATTCGCTGAATGTTTGAAGGTGAAGTGGGTTGCTCAAAAGTAGCAAAACAATTAGCTTTAAGTTTGAATCATGAATTGCGAATTTGGCCTACCGACACATCTCCATGGGATTAATTCAAATTCCATTAAGTTTCTATACCATTGCTTATTGATCTAATTTCAGAAATATTTATTAATCCAATTTTAACGCTTCTTAATAATTATGATGCTGTACAATTTTTAGCTAGCATTAAACTAAATGGTTGACTTTCTTATAAATTGTATACCATTCACCCTTATCCCATTTATAATTGATTTGCTGAGTGAATAAGAAATTATGTAAACAACAGATATAGACCGAATGGATTCGATTTCCTGTATCAAATAAATTTTTCATGATACTTTTGACAACGATTCATTAATTCGAAGGGTAAAAGCATGTAATTAGCTCAGACTATACTACTGATTTAGCAAATAATTTATGATAGACCAAAACATTATTCGATTGACCATTCCAAAAATTATATGGTCGCTTGTGTTCGCAATATCTATTGCATTTATAAGCTGCTCTCCTAAAAGTACTTATCAGGATTATATCGCCGATGTTTATCAAACCTCCCATGCCGGTGACAACCTCAAATTAATTTCAAGCTATGAAGCCAGTACTTCGGCGCCAGAAGGAAAGCCCATCGCTTTGCGTCTCCTTCCTGATAAAGAATTTCAGAAATATTACGGATTTGGTGCCTCTTTTACCGAATCTTCTGCATGGAATTTGGCTACTATTCCGATGAACTTGCGTCAAGAGGTATTGACCAGATTATTCAACCCAACAAAAGGTGCTGGTTTCACACTCACGAGAACGCACATTAACAGTAGCGATTATTCAAACAATCACTACACCTACGTTGAAGAGGGTGATGAAGACCTTTCTACTTTCAGTGTACATGAAGACGTGAAAGGATTTTCAGGTGACGAAAACGATCAGGTGCGTGGTATCGATCTTGTAGATTCCGGTTATGACATTGTCCCAATGATTTTAGAAGCATCCAACATTCCCGGAGCTGACTTCAGGATTATCGCTTCGCCCTGGAGTCCCCCATCCTGGATGAAAACAGGAGAAACGGCTGAGATGACGAACGGCACCTTACTTCCTAAATATTATGGGCTTTGGGCCAAATACCTTTCGAGGTATGTAAGTGCCTATGCTGAACAGGGAATTACGCTCTGGGGAATTACACCACAGAACGAGCCTCTGCATGCTCATGATGCTCGATGGGATAGCAATGGGTTCACTCCTGAACAGGGTCGCGACTTTTTGAGAGATTACCTGGGCCCTCAGCTCGTCAAAGATGGTCATCTGCATCTTGATGATTTGGATGCCGGAATACGCGTACTGATCTATGATCACAACAAATCTACCATGAACAATTATGTAGCGCCCACCTATAAGGATCCTGAAGCTTCCAAATACGCATGGGGCACTTCCTTTCATTGGTATGCAAGCTCCCAGTTGGAAGAAAATAATTGGTATGCGGAAGAATTAGACAAGTTGCATGATGCCTGGCCAGACAAAGGAATGATTCATTCTGAATCAAGTATTGATATTGATACAGACGATCCGATTGGTCAATATTGGAGAGAGAGTACTGACTATGCGGGTACTTTTGTGCCATTCGATGTCTACGCCTACGATATCATAACCAATATGAATCACGGAGTTCAGGGATACATCGAGTGGTGCATCATTCTGAGCAACCAGGGTCAGCCAAACCCTTACGACAACTTTAATAGCGCACCGGTACTTATCAATCCAGTTACTGACGAAGTAATTTATACCCCACTCTATTATTTATTAAGCCACTTTAGTAAATTTATTCGCCCTGATGCACGCAGAATTGGATTGGAAGGTGATGCAGTGAACGGCCTAATCTACACAGCAGCAAAAAACACCGATGGCTCAATTGCTGTCATTGTTTTTAATAGCAATCAGGTAGAACATGAACTATCGGTAACATTGGGAGCTAATACTTATGCAATGCAGATAGCACCGAGAGCTATTCAAACAATTCACTTGCATAATAAGTAAGAATCATCATGATAGAGATTGATAAATATAGGTGGCCAAACAAATATTAAAAATGCCAACTGAGCATTCAGAAATGAATGCTCCAAATTGACAATTTATCAATACTACCAAGTTGTGCCACTGCATTTAAATAGCCCTTTAAGCACTATGTCAACTACGATAGAAGGAGATCGAGTGTTTAACATTAATTCATATGTTCATAAAATTCATTTTCATCGCTTTAGCATATTTAGTATTTGCATATTATGTCTTCCGAGTATTCGTTAGAAGGGACTATAAAATTCATAAGAAACTTTCACCAACCTCTTACATACTGGAGACATTGGTATTTGCAGTCCATGCCAATATGTTCTATTTAAACATACCAACTAAATGGCCGTATATCCCAGCAATACCAGAAAACCTGGAACTAAGAATAATATCAGCCATGATATTTGGAATCGGAATTATAATACTTCTCGTTGCCTGGTTCACTTTGGGTACCAAACCCAGTTTTGGAATAGATAAAAATAAACTTCGAATAGATGGTGTCTATGGATTTACCAGGAACCCTCAACTTTTAGGATATGGGCTAATATTGGTATCTATATCTATATTATTCAATTCGTGGCTGACACCAATTTGGTTATTACTGTATTTAATTACTTCCTATTTTATGATTCAATCAGAAGAAGAATTTCTGGAGCAAAAATATAAAGAGGATTATAAAGAGTATTGCAAGCGAGTGCCAAGAATTTTTGGATTTTAAAATGTTTATCTATGGCTTGGCTTCTAAGTAACAGATCCTATAGACTAAAATGAAATATATAAATACGATCGCACAGCATTGTGGATGACCTGTATATCCGCTGAACCATGGTCATGTAGATGCACCCACGTTGGGTTCGTTATGAAGACTGAATTTCCCAACTTACCCAGCGTTTTTTAATCGATCCCATACATTAATCAGCTACAATTATCATAGGGAATAGCCAAGCCCATCACACTCGACCTAAATGCTAGCGATAACTAAGTAAAGCCTATCGTTCAAATAATTTCACATACAGATTGATGCATTTCATGGGTTAACATTTGACCTTAGAAGTGAAATTGAATTCATCTTCAGGTTAATTACCCTGAAGACAGAGTTAAACCAATCTATTCAAAAAAGGAACGCTAAAAACCAACACACATGAATCATCTATTGAAACTGGCTCTTATTGTTATCTGCATCACTATGTCCCAAACATTATTTGCACAAACATTTGGAGTAAAAGCAGGCTTGAACCTGTCCAAGGTGTTTGCAAAGGATGATAATGAAACTTTTAGTGATGAGTTTGACTTCAACCCGGGTTTTCACGCAGGTGTAACCGTAAACTTTCCAATCAGCGGAGATGATTTCATTTGAAACAGGTCTGCTGCTCCAAACAAAAGGATTGAAAATAGTAGAAGAAGCGGAATTTATGGGGGAAACTGGTAGAAGTAAAGCAAAATGGAATCTTATATATCTTGATATTCCGCTGACGGTCAGGGCTTCGTTTGACATTGGAGGGGCAAAAATCTATAGTGTGTTCGGACCATATGTTGGAATGGGGTTAAGTGGAAAGATTAAAACTGAAAGCTCCTATATGGGCGAAACTGAAAAGGAACAAGAAGACATCAATTGGGGAAACAATGAGGATGATGGCGATCTGAAAAGATTGGATTTTGGGTTAACTATTGGAACAGGTGTTGAGATAAATGCTATTCAAATTGGTATATCCTATAGCCTGGGTCTGGCCAATATTTCGAATTTTGCGGATGACGGTACAAAAATTAGTAATAGAGTGCTGGCTATTTCAGCAGGCTACAATTTTGGCGGGAATGCTCCCCAGGAATAACGGGTTAGTCTGCCTTAACACCTTTATACATTCTCCCGAGAATCGTAAAGCTTAACATCCCACTAGCAAAGATATTGCATGTATTATCACTGCAGATACGATTAGGATCTGGTCTTTCTGACAAAAATGAATCAGCTTGTAACTTCTGATAATTTCGCCTGAAATATGCTCCTATTTACAAATACTCTCCGAATAGAAGATTAGTTTTCTAATAAGTCAGGATGACTACAGAATGTAATCCCCGACTATCCCAAGGATATGCTTTATCTCCTTTTTGGGGCCTATCCAAATGTTATACGGTCGGCCAGGAAACCGACTAAATCATGCTACCTCTAGGTCAAAGTTGTGTGGGGCATACACTGCCTCCTCCTGTTCAATCCCAGGCTTTCAATTGCTTCAGATCTCAGAACCCAAAGGCCCAAGAACACCAACAGTCATTTTTTCATGAATTTTGATATTATGGTAAAAACCAAAATATCATGTATCAAAATCAAACTAATCGTAGATTTGCGAGGAACGATGGAAGGGCACTTTGCTAGTGCTCAAAATATTGGTTTTGCCAAGTACCCAATGCCGTTGCTTTACGGATGACGAGGTAGAGATCTTGACGGCTGCTCAATCCACCGTTTCACGGTATTTGAAAGAATTGAAAATGCAAGGTTGATTCAAGGATAAACAAATCCTACGAAAATCAAATACTGCATCAATAAAAAACATTGGCAAAAAGTGAAATTACTTTTTCGCGAGTAGTATTCTTTTCAACCAATTATGGTCAATTTTAGATGGCCGATAAATAATTATCAAAAGATTAAAGAAATAAAATTTCTTGGCACAAACTGCCCAAAATGCAAGTAAACGAATTTTTTGTAGCCACAAATTACTGTTGTTTGCCGGTATTAATTTCTTTTGTCCAATATTAGAAACACAGAACAATGACTAATAATCGAAAAAAACTAAGTTTTCTGGATAGCTATTTGACGCTATGGATATTTGCCGCCATGGGATTAGGTGTCGGCTTGGGTTATTTTTTTCCCGCCATCCCAGAATATGTAAATGGAATGAGTAGCGGTACGACCAATATCCCTATTGCTGTCGGACTGATTTTGATGATGTACCCACCTTTGGCAAAAGTCAATTACAGTCTATTACCCAAGGTTTTCAAAGATGTGAAGATCCTTTCTATTTCCCTGCTTCTGAACTGGATCATTGGACCTGTTCTGATGTTCATCTTAGCCATTACCTTTTTGAGGGATTATCCGGAATATATGGTAGGTCTGATTTTGATAGGTTTGGCCAGGTGTATTGCGATGGTTTTGGTATGGAACGACCTTGCTGAAGGAAGTAGTGAGTATGGAGCGGGCTTGGTTGCTTTGAACAGCATTTTTCAGGTTTTTGCATATAGTTTTTATGCATGGATTTTCATTACGTTGCTTCCGCCTATGTTCGGTTTTGAAGGTGCGATAGTCGACATTTCCATAGCAACCATTGCCGAAAGCGTTGCAATATATTTGGGTATCCCGTTTTTGTTGGGTCTATTAAGCCGGCTCATTCTGGTCAGGTTAAAAGGCGAGGAATGGTACAGTAACAAGTTTATTCCGAATATCTCACCCATTACCTTGATTGCATTGCTGTTTACTATTGTGGTGATGTTTTCACTGAAAGGGGAACTGATAGTGAACATACCTATGGACGTGGTCAAAATTGCGATTCCATTACTTATTTATTTTGCTTTGATGTTCTTCATCGGCTTTTTCGTTAGCAAATATTTGGGGGCCGAATACGATAAGAACGCCGCTATAGCATTTACCGCAGCAGGGAACAATTTTGAATTGGCGATAGCAGTAGCAATTGCTGTATTCGGATTGAACTCAGGACAAGCATTTGCGGGAGTAATTGGACCTTTGGTAGAAGTACCTGCACTGATTTTACTTGTAAGAGTTTCTTTTTGGCTCAGACGTAAATATTATGCCATTCCGCCTGTCCAATAAGTTGGTAGTAATTTTTAAATAATTAGACTTGTTAAATTTGCAACACCTTGGAATAATTCTGAATTGAATAATGCAACTGAATAATTTATAAATGAATAAAATAATCATCACACCATTATCAACACTCTTTGTGCTTAGTATTTTTCTAATACTCAATGGCTGTGCCAATACTCCTAAAGAAACCGATACAAAATCAACTCAAAAAATTGTTTATGCGAGTGACGTCATTCCATTTTTTGATCATTGGAATTTAATCTTAGGCGATGGTGCAAATGTAGGACATGCGAACAGTTTTGAAAATGAAGATTTCTTTTATACCACAAACGATGCTGAAGGGGATTGGGTTGTATACAAAGCTCCCAATTCCGGAGATACCCATGGCACTTCCAACAACACAAGAACGGAATTGGCTCAAGTAAAAAAATGGTCTCCTATGACTGATGCTAAGTTGACCGCTACACTCAAAGTAATGAATGTGTCAGCGACTGGTGATGCTCGGGTAGCAGCCTCGTATGCTGTAGTAGTCGGTCAGATTCACAGCGCAGATGGACACGAGAACGAACCGCTCAAAATATTCTACAAGAAATTCCCGGGTCATACCAAAGGCTCGGTTTTCTGGCACTATGAAATCAATACTGCAGGTGACGACAATTCAGGAAGATGGGATTATTCAAACGCTGTTTGGGGCAATGACTTTTCAGTTGTTGGTACTAAAGAAAACTCCTACCCCAACGAACCAGCGGATGGTATTGCATTAGGTGAAGAATTCAATTATGAAATCGAGGTGAAGGATGGCATGATGTACTTAACCTTTAGTAGTGAAGGGCATGAAACCAGATCATTTACGAAAAATCTTATCCAATCAGAATATACGACACAAGCTGATATCCCTGAGCAAACTCAAAATTTGTTTGTTCCTATTGGTCAGGACGGCGTGGAGCGTGAAAACGCATATTCAGATGAAGGGCTTTTCTTTAAGCTTGGTTCTTACAACCAAACCAATGGAAAATCTCCGGAAGTAAATATGAACTGGTGTTCTGGTGCTGAAACGCATGGCGGCGATATTCAAAAACAATATGCATCTGGAAATTATGCAGAGGTTTGGTTTAAAACAGCAAGTATATACGTAAGTGATGCTGCAGTTTCCAATGAAGGCTATTTTACAAAAAATGATTAAATCAGTATTCTAGCCTTGATCTTTGCCGGCTTAGATTAAATATTTATCGTTGTTACATTATATGTATTTTGGATAAGTACAACAGTGATCGATCGCATCTTTTGAAAACTTTACATCTCTTTACAAAAATTATGACACGCATAAGATCCTCGGTCCTATATTGTTGAAAAGTGTTGCTGAAATGAAAAATTACTGTTCTTATGCATATGTCTGGTCATTCCTTTTCACAATTAGTC
>JABDKZ010000401.1 GCA_013001935.1 Maribacter sp. | reverse complement strand
TATTGTAGTTAACTCTTCTGTTGTTCAGTCGAACAGCGGTAAAGTCCATGTTTCGAGCATCCAAGAAAACAGAATCCACCCTATTCAAAATCTTAAGTTTATAAGTTACCTCCCCTTCTACTACTTTCAAATTAGGATCAATTTGAACATCGATATCAGCATGTGCAAAATCGACTTTATTTTGATGTTGGGAGAACAATCGTGCTGAAGAAACAACAAGGAATAGAAGAATTAAATAGCGTTGAAGCATACCATAAAATTACAATGTTTTTATTGAATTAAGTAACATCCTTCAAAGTCATTTCGAAAGAGATATGACCGAGAAATCGCTTTCGATTATAAAACTGTTGTCTATCGAAGAACAAGATGTAATTTCTCCTTGAGCCTATCCTGAGTATTTATCGAAGGAGTCGAAATGACTTTATGATACAGTATTGCATCCCACCTACTTTACCCCTATTTTTATCCTATGAATGCCAATTACCTACAGACTCCCATCACCTATCTCAAAGGTGTAGGCCCAAACAGGGCCCAAAAATTGCAATCGGAGTTGGGCATTGCTACATATCAGGACTTACTAAATCTTTTCCCTAACCGATATATAGATAAAACACAGTACTACAAAATCAGTCAACTGCAACGCAGCAATGCCGACGTACAGTTAATTGGGAAAATCATTCATATTAAAACCGTTGAACAGAAAAAAGGGAAGCGTTTGGTCGCTACTTTCAAGGATGAAACCGGGGAAATGGAATTGGTTTGGTTTCGGGGTCAAAAATGGATACGGGAAAATCTGAAATTAAATGTACCCTATGTCATCTTTGGTCGTTGCAATTGGTACAGTGGCAAATTCTCAATGCCACATCCTGAAATGGAATTGCTGAGCGAACATGAGCAAGGTGTTAAAGTATTAATGCAACCTGTATATCCTTCCACCGAAAAATTAAGCAATAGTGGAATTACCAATCGTGTCATTAATAAATTGCTGCAGCAATTGTTCCTTGAGACCAAAGGAAAATTCATGGAAACCCTTTCCGATCCTATTTTGCATGAACTAAAATTGATATCAAAGAGTGAGGCCTTATTTAATATACATTTCCCAAAGAATCAGGACTATTTGGCCAAGGCCCAGTTTCGATTGAAGTTTGAAGAGCTTTTTTATATTCAACTCCAGTTGATTTCAAAAAAGATGCTCCGTAAGCAGAAAATCAAAGGATTCAATTTTAATCAGGTGGGCAAAAATTTCAATGATTTTTACAAGAATCACTTGCCATTTGAATTGACCAACGCCCAGAAACGGGTCATCAAAGAAATCAGGGCCGATTTGGGAAGCAATGCCCAAATGAACAGGTTGTTACAAGGTGATGTAGGTTCGGGCAAGACCATAGTTGCCTTGATGACGATGCTCCTGGCCATTGATAATGGGTTTCAAGCCTGTTTAATGGCCCCTACGGAAATACTTGCTAATCAGCATTATAATGGCATCAACGAGCTCTTAGGTGACATGGATGTGAATATTGCCTTACTGACGGGGTCGGTGAAAAAATCAGCTAGAAAAATAATCCATGAGCAGCTGGAAAGTGGAGCCCTGCATATTCTCATCGGAACCCATGCGCTTTTGGAAGATAAGGTGCTATACAAAAACCTTGGCTTGGCCATAGTAGACGAACAGCATCGTTTTGGAGTAGCACAGCGGGCTAAACTATGGCATAAAGGAAGCCCACCCCAAAACCCTCCCAAAGGGAGGGTGAATGAGATTCATCGCAAGTACCAAACTGCTAGACCATCAACATACAACCTTTTAAAAAAACTTCAAGAAGAACGGAAAAAACAAACCACTGAAGCTGAAAGAATTCTATGGGAACAGTTAAAAACCAAACAGCTGGGTGTTAAATTCAGAAGGCAGCATGTCATTGACGAATTTATAGTTGACTTCGTATGTATCTCCAAAAAGATGATAATTGAAGTAGATGGTCAATATCATAATAATCCGTCACAACTAGAAGCCGATGAACTAAGGACTAAAATATTAAATGAGTTGGGATACAACGTCATACGGTTTAAAAACCAAGAAGTAATCGGCGCTATTGATTCGGTTATCCAAAGAATAATAACAAGATTGGATAGCCTCCCCTCAGGGGAGGTTGGAGGGGCTTTTCCACCCCATATATTGGTCATGACCGCAACCCCAATTCCGAGAACTCTGGCCATGAGTTTATATGGCGATTTGGATATTTCTGTAATTGATGAACTGCCACCTGGAAGAAAGACGATAAAAAGTGTTCACCGGTATGATTCCAATCGATTAAAAGTATTTGGATTCATTAGGGATGAAATAAAAAAAGGACGGCAAATCTATGTGGTTTATCCCCTGATTCAGGAATCCGAAGCTTTGGATTATAAGGATTTAATGGATGGCTATGAAAGTATAGTTAGGGACTTTCCCCTACCCGATTATCAGATTTCGATTGTTCATGGCAAGATGAAACCAGCGGACAAGGACTATGAAATGGAGCGATTTGTAAAAGGCGAAACCCACATTATGGTAGCAACTACTGTTATAGAAGTTGGGGTGAACGTCCCCAATGCATCGGTAATGATCATTGAAAGTGCCGAACGATTCGGGTTGTCCCAATTGCATCAGTTACGTGGTCGCGTGGGTCGTGGTGCAGACCAGAGTTATTGCATTTTAATGACCGGTCATAAATTAACTTCCGAAGCAAAAACCAGATTGGAAACCATGGTCAGAACCAATGACGGTTTTGAAATTGCAGAAGTTGACCTTAGACTTCGTGGTCCAGGGGATTTAATGGGTACCCAACAAAGTGGGGTGCTAAATTTAAAGATTGCCGATATCGTTAAAGACAATGCTATTCTTAAAACGGCCCGATGGTACGCCTTGAATATCCTTAAAGAGGATCCCGGTCTAGAAAAACAGGAAAACCTGGTCATTCGCCATACCTATGGGCAATTAATAAAACATAAGAATATCTGGAATTACATAAGTTGAAAATAAAAGAACCCTGACAGATGTGTCAGGGTTTCAATTTTTCATGCAATTCGCTTTTTAATTGATGTCTTCACCTTTTTTTAGCTTTTCCAAATAACCTGCAATAGCATCTTTATTAGGTTGGTCTGGAGCCCTATTGGCGGCTATTTTCAAATGTTTTAATGCGGTTTTATGGTTACCCATTGCCGAATGCGCTCTGGCTAATCCAAAATCCACGGGCCATTGCCCTTTATTCTTTTTAGCGTTCATCTTGAAGACTTCCATGGCCTTTATTTTCTGTCCTCGGGCTATTAATTGCCTTCCATAGCCATGAATTTCAAATACCGTTGCATACTCCATGGCCTCATCCATAATCGCTGAGGCTTCACTGGTTTTACCCTGCTTCGCTAAGATTCTTGATTTGGTACTCAGGTTAGTATAATTCTTCTCACTAAAGAACATTCCGGCAATGGTAGCATCTATCCAACCTAGTGCTTCATCCAGATCCCCACCATTATTCAAGGAGAAATTTGCTGCCTGTTCCCAGGTTTGCCTATTGAACCCTGGTGAATTTTCTAATTTTTTACGAATGTCAGCAAGAACGACCTCGGTAACATTCACTTCAATTTTAAAAGGAATCTTCTTTTTCCCCCAACTCAGGGTAGCTGTGGCCGTATTAGCCGTTACATCATCAAAGGTATATGTCAGTTGTTCGGTATGGGCTGCATCCATCATTTTTACATCCACTCGCAAGGCATCTGCCTCCGGATTATAAAAGTAACTTCCCCAGGCGTCATGGTTTCTTGAAAAGATAATGGTGGCATTACCATCTTCATGGATGATCATATGAAGTCCATATTTCCCTGCTGCCAAATCCTTTCCTTCAATCTTCACATCATCCTTGAATTTGATGGTCGTATTTTCATTAGCTCCAGCCCTCCATGGCGATTCCTTTGCGGTACCGAAGCCCAGATTATTCATTCCATAAGGCACCAGTTTACCCCAAATTTCCCTTTCGTTGACACTTGGCCGGGAATATACAATCGTCATATCGGTAATCCCGACACGTTGGGAGACTTTTGCTATTTGACTTCCCGCAGGAAGATCTAATTGGGCAGCGACATTTACAGTGTACAGTATCATCACCAACGCTAGGACAAAGAAACTTTTAGGGTACATTTTTTTCATTTGATTGATTTTTAGTTGTTGTACTACAAGATATTGATAGTTGAAGCTATATAAAGTTACAGTTGTGTTAAAGTAACCCTAGTTCATGTTAAACTGTTATATCTATTTGAACATCGTAATTTTTGGACGCAATAATTTCCTAAAATCACTTCTTTTAATAGCTTTGCGTCCTTAGAATAAATAGAATTATGAGTTCAAAAAAGACACTATTTGATAAAGTATGGGATTCCCATGTTGTTCAGCAAATTGAAA
>JABDKZ010000400.1 GCA_013001935.1 Maribacter sp. | reverse complement strand
AATTCCATCGCTACAAAAGTATGGGAGATAAGACCTTCGCTCAGTTGAGTGAATCAGATTTTCTTTGGCAATATCAAGAAGAAGATAATAGCATTTCACAAATCGTAAAACACATTGTCGGGAATATGCTTAGTAGGTGGACCAACTTCCTAACAGAGGATGGCGAAAAGCCCTGGCGGCATAGAGACACAGAATTTGAAAAACCCTTAACTACAAAAACCGAAACTATAGCAGCTTGGGAAAAAGGTTGGAAATGCCTATTTGACGCCTTGGCGTTCGTAACCCATGAAAACCTGAATGAACGTATCAAAATTCGCAACGAAGAACATACTGTTTTAGCGGCGATTAACCGTCAATTGGCGCATTATGCCTCCCACATCGGGCAAATAGTACTTTTGGGGAAAATGATCAAAGGAGACCGTTGGATCACCTTATCAATACCTAAAGGCGAATCAGAGATGTTCAACAAAGAAAAATTCAATTCATAACTTTAAAAGTTGGATATTTTACCAAAATAGCATTGGCCTCATATTTTGTTATTTTAAAATGCAATTTTGAAATACTACCATTTGGTTTTGTATTTTTGCTCCTCAAATTTGAAAATCAAAGAAAAAAATATGAGCAATTTCGATGTTATTGTATTGGGGAGTGGTCCAGGTGGATATGTCACAGCAATCCGTGCATCCCAACTTGGCCTAAAAACTGCAATTGTTGAAAAAGAAAATCTTGGTGGTGTTTGTCTAAATTGGGGTTGTATCCCCACCAAAGCATTGTTGAAATCTGCTCAGGTTTTTGAATACTTGCAACATGCGGGAGATTATGGCCTTAAAGCTGAAGGGGTTGACAAAGACTTTGATGCCGTTGTTAAGCGAAGCCGTAGCGTTGCCGATGGCATGAGCAAAGGTGTCCAATTCTTGATGAAAAAAAACAAAATTGAAGTAATCAATGGTTTTGGGACATTGAAAACAGGCAAAAAAATCTCAGTAAAAGACGCGGAAGGCAAAGAAACCGAATACAGCGCAGCACATATTATCATAGCTACCGGTGCCCGCAGTAGGGAGTTGCCTAGCTTACCCCAAGATGGGAAAAAAATAATCGGATACCGTGAAGCTATGACCTTGGACCATCAACCTAAAAAGATGATCGTGGTAGGTAGCGGTGCCATAGGCATTGAATTTGCATATTTCTATAATGCCATGGGTACGGAAGTAACCGTGGTAGAATTTTTACCAAATATCGTTCCTGTTGAGGATGTTGACGTATCAAAACAATTGGAGCGTAATTTCAAGAAAATGGGGGTTAAAATAATGACCTCGGCGGAAGTTACTTCAGTAGACACCTCTGGGGAAGGCGTTAAGGCAACGGTAAAAACAGCAAAAGGAGAAGAAATTTTGGAAGCGGATATCGTATTATCGGCTGTTGGAATAAAAACAAATATCGAAAACATTGGACTTGAAAATGTAGGTATTGCCACCGATCGTGACAAAATTTTGGTGAACGACTATTATCAGACCAATATACCGGGGTATTATGCCATTGGGGATGTAACACCGGGGCAGGCTTTGGCACATGTTGCCTCCGCTGAAGGTATTCTCTGTGTAGAAAAAATCGCTGGAATGCATGTTGAAGCCTTGGACTATGGCAATATTCCAGGTTGTACGTATTGCTCTCCAGAAATTGCTTCGGTTGGACTCACCGAACAACAGGCCAAGGACGCAGGTCACGATATTAAAGTAGGTAAATTTCCTTTTTCCGCAAGCGGAAAAGCCCAGGCATCAGGTAATTCAGACGGATTCGTAAAAGTGATCTTCGATGCCAAATATGGGGAGTGGTTGGGTTGTCATATGATCGGCGCCGGTGTAACTGATATGATCGCGGAAGCCGTGGTTGCCCGTAAGTTAGAAACTACAGGGCACGAAATCCTAAAAGCCGTACACCCACACCCTACAATGAGTGAAGCTGTTATGGAAGCTGTTGCCGATGCTTATGATGAGGTAATCCACTTATAAGGGTATGAAGTTGACAAACCGGAATATCCATAGGGATATTGCTTACTTTTATTTAGGCCTTATTCTCGCATTTTCTTTCTCAGGGATCATTCTTAACCACCGTCAGGACTGGTATCCCATGGATTATAGTTATGAGACCAAGGAAGTAGAACTGGAAATTCCTGTTGACGTTGTCCAATTGGATTCCCAGGAGTATATTAAAGCAATTTCAACACAATGGGATCTATCAGATGCCTATGATAGCCATCGGATACGTGAAAATGAACTTCGGGTGTATTATAAGGATAATGTAATTCTGGATGCCGATATCACCACAGGAAAGGGTTTGATCGAATATAAGCGAAAGGTACCTTTTTTGGGTCATACCATGTTCTTGCATAAAACAACTAATAGCTTTTGGATCTGGTACTCCGACATTTTTGGAGCGGCTATGTTGGTTATTGCCATTACCGGAATGCTTATTGCCAAAGGCAAGAACAGTTTTGGAGAAAGAGGGTGGAAACTTGCTTTAGCCGGACTCTTATTCCCCTTATTTTTCTTAATACTCTTTGCCTAAAAAAACAGAATTATGCTCAATACTTTCAGATACACGGCAATCATAGAAGGTATCTCCTATTTGGCGCTATTTGCGATAAGTATGCCCCTAAAGTATTTGGCCGGTTTGGGACAGCCCAATAAGTATATTGGTTACGCCCATGGCTTTCTATTTATACTTTATTTATTACTTGCCGTGGTATTGACCATGGAACGCAAATGGGGTACAAAGCGGTTAATGGTACTTTTTGTGGCCTCACTCCTACCTTTTGGCACTTTTTATATTGATAAGAAGTATTTGAGGGATTGAGTGATAGTACTATCGCTTTAAACGATATGTATGTTTAACAACTTGCCTCTATTTCAATAATATCGTACTACATGCTTGGCTTCTCTTTTTATCGGTCAAGCTCCGTAAGCGATTTCTTCCAAAAAGAAGAATCAAAAATTTAATTATTTGAGTAAATGTTCCTCATTTATTGGGTTTATTACCCTACAAGTCCTGATTCAAATCATTGCGCAACAATTCTTTTCCTCCTACATTTAGGCAGATTTAGACGTACATAAATCAGCCTTTCAATACTTCCCAACCCCCACAGTAAGTATATTCTTTTTGTTGAACGCGGTAATTTATGATGTCATGAAAAAACAACTATTTATCTACACTATCTTGTTATTAACAGTTCCATTACTCTATTTAGGATGCGAAAAGGATGATGACCCGCTGCAATTCAGTTTTACCGTTACAATTACCCCTGTTACGGGCGGTACTGTGAATCCCTCCTCGGGAATCTATAATGATGGTAAGGAAATTTTAATCAACGCTATCCCTGCCGAAGGATATGGCTTTATTAAATGGAGTGGGGATGCCACAGGGGATGCAAACCCCTTAGTATTGACCATAAGTTCTAACACCAGAATTATTGCTGAATTCGCCATGATGGATTCTGACGGGGATGGAGTAGGTGATACCTTGGACCAATGCCCCAATACCCCTGAGGGGGAAATGGTTGATACTTCGGGTTGTGCCTTATCTGAAGTAGATTCCGATGGGGATGGCATCACCGATGACCTTGATCTTTGTCCCGATACACCTGCAAATGAGGAAGTGGATGAAGAGGGATGCGCCGATTCCCAAAAGGACACGGATGGCGATAGTGTGACCGATGATCTGGATCTTTGTGCTGATACACCGCCCGATACTGAAGTGGATGAAGATGGTTGTGCCGATTTCGAAAGAGACACCGATGGCGATGGTTTGACCGATGATTTGGATCGATGCCCAGAATCGCCCGCTGGATTTGCCATTGATGCTTTTGGATGCCCCGTGGGAAGTCTTTATACGTATATACCGGATGACGCATTTGAACAGATTTTAATCAACCAAGGTTATGATTATGTTTTGGATGATTATGTATTAACCAATGCCATTAATGCTATTACCGAGTTATCACTTCCTAGCATATCCGGTTTTACTGATAACTATATTATAAGCAATTTTACAGGGATTGAGGCATTTACTGCTCTTGAACAACTAAGTATTTGGAATGGGGATTTTATGGGAGATGCCTTAGACCTGTCCCAAAATATAAACCTGATTGAATTGTCGATACGGTGTAGTTTTGTTGATGATCTTGATTTGAGTCAAACCAATATTGAGGTGCTCAGTATTGGTGGCAATTTATTTTTCGGTCCTTGCGAAAACGGGATGGAAAATTTAGATCTCTCTGGGGTTACAACCCTTAAAATCCTGAACATCTTTCATGGGAAGTTCGATGATCTGAATACCACCCTGAATTCAGCGACCTCATTGGAGCAAGTTCACTTTACCAGTCCTCAAACAGATAGTGGCCCGCTGGATTATCTAGATCTATCTTCGAATAGTAACCTTACTTCTGTAAGCGTTTCTTCAGGTTTTACTACTGGTCCAAGCATCATTAACTTAAAAAATGGAGCTAATCAGCAATTGGTTGAATTAATATTGGAAAACAATCCTTGGTTGCCAATCCCTCCAGGAGAAATAAGTTGGGAACCCTGTATTGAGGCAGATGATCCAGTTTATATTGAGAGTATTATAACAAGTTTTTATTCGGTACCACAATATACGGTTACAACTGATTGCGGCAATTAATATGATGAATTCAAATTCAAAAATAAAGGGTCGCCATTTAGCGACCCTTTTTCTGTTTTACTATGGTTCATTCCGTGTCACAAGCTCATCTTTGCATTAAATTTCAGAAGTTCAAAGAAAACTCTGGATTGCCAAATCATAACTTTGCAGCCCAAAACCTAAGATAACACCTTTGGCACCCGCCGAGATATGGGAAACATGCCGAAACTCTTCCCTACTAAAGGTATTCGAAATATGAACCTCAACAACTGGTGTTGTAATTCCTTTAATGGCATCGCCAATGCCAATGGAAGTATGGGTATAGGCCCCTGCATTTAGTATAATACCGTCGTATGAAAAACCCACTTCCTGAATTTTATCGATTAACTCCCCCTCAATATTAGATTGATAATACTCTAGTTGAATCGTATCGAATTTGGTCTGTAGCTGCCCAAAATAGGCCTCAAAAGTGGTGTCGCCGTATACCTCAGGTTCTCTTTTTCCTAAAAGATTGAGATTGGGCCCGTTGATGATCATAATTTTCATAGGATAAAAGTATTGAATTATGTCGCATAAAAAAAGGGAAGCCAAATAGCTTCCCTTTTTGTATAATTTAATGCCTGAGGTTAAAAGAAAAATCCAACATACGCCTGGATAACACTATTTTTAAAAGCAGAATCTGCCTGAGAGTCAGGATCGTCATTCAAATCGGACAAACCTAAATTATAACGAGCTCCAAAATTTAAGCCACTTTGGAGTTTATAACCTATTCCAAAGTTAAGGCCAAAGTCAATTCCTTTGGTTATATCTGACCAGTCGTCCTCACCACCATCGTATACATCTTTTGCTGATAATAAAAACCCAACTTGAGGTCCTGCCTCTAAGCTAAAGCCTTCAGCTACATAAAATTTAGCCATCAATGGTAAATTTAAATAATCTACCTTAACGGAACCTTCAAAACCATCCTCGCTGTAATCAGCTCCTTGAGCCGAATACAATA